>CBDUUO010000086.1:0-9563 GCA_965370395.1 uncultured bacterium | reverse complement strand
TGGTATGATCCTTATATTCCGTTTTATCGGCCGGAGCATTACCGTGCCAGCAATGTACTGAAAAGGGGACGGGCGTTTTGTATCGGCAAAGCTTGCCTGTTATGTGCCCTGGGCAGGGCCTGCGGCATACCCTCACGGATCGGTTTCGCAGATGTTCACAATCATCTTGCCACCAAGCAATTGATCGATTATCTGGGGTCCAATATTTTTTCCTACCACGGGTTTATGGAATTTTATCTGGACGGCAAATGGGTTAAAGCGACGCCGGCCTTCAACAAAGAGCTCTGCCGGAAAGCCAAGGTGACGCCGCTGGAATTCAACGGTCGCGAAGATTCGATATTTCAACCTTACAATGAGGAAAAAAAATTATTTATGGAATACATAACTGATCACGGAACCTATGCGGATATTCCGGTTGATCAAATCGTTGATGCCTGGAAAGCGGTGTATGGTCATGAGCGTGTCAGGCAGTGGATTGCATTTTTTGAAAAATCAGGCGGTAAGCGCAATCGGAAATTTGAAGATGAAGACTGGCTCAAGGATTAGACGCAGGCACACGTCGTGAGGCGATAAGTATCCCTTATATGAAA
Organism: uncultured bacterium; assembly: GCA_965370395.1. GTDB lineage: Bacteria > Desulfobacterota > Desulfobacteria > Desulfobacterales > JAHEIW01 > JAHEIW01. Next base: position 8,973 of record CBDUUO010000086.1, on the reverse strand, counting down.
CTTCATTCATTTAGACAGGATTTACAGGATTATCAGGATTTTTTAGGTTTTGTATAGCTTTATCCTGTCCATCCTGTTGATCCTGTCAGAAAATGGAAAGTTCATGCCGTTAAGTTTTCTATTCGATCAAACTGGCCGCCCACACTGAGGCGGGTAAACTTTTCAGGCCAGCGGCTGGGCTGATCCGCCTCCGGCGGAACACCTCAAACACTATGCTATACTCGAAATGATAAATTTAAAATCGGAGGATTGAAAAATTATGCTTAGTGAACTCATTGTCGTGATCAAAGGGGCAGGGGAGATGGCCAGTGCGGTTGCCTGGCGGATATATATGTCAAATATTCGTCAGATTCTGATGCTGGAAAGCGCTTCTCCTCAGGCAGTCAGGCGTGAGGTTTCATTTTGCGAGGCCGTGCATGACGGCCGCAAAACCGTAGAAGGTGTGGAAGCGAACCGGGTTGACAATGATGATGAAACACGCGAGACCTGGAGACAGGGAAAAATTGCGGTAGTTGCTGATCCTGAATGGAAGATGCTGGATCGCTTGCAGCCCAATGTGGTGATCGACGCCATACTGGCCAAAAAAAACCTGGGTACCCATATGCGCGAGGCGCCACTGGTCATTGGGCTTGGGCCGGGTTTTGTTGCCGGGCATGATGTCCATTTCGTCATTGAAACCAATCGCGGCCATAATTTAGGCAGAATTATGACTTCAGGTACTGCTGAGCCGAATACGGGGGTACCGGGCCCAATCGGAGGCTATACTGCAGAAAGGGTTCTGCGGGCCCCTTGCGACGGAGAATTTAAGACCGGATGTTCGATCGGCAATCTGGTAAAAAAAGGGGATAGGGTCGGAACGGTCGCAGCGGATGCCGTCCTAGCGAACATTGATGGGGTGCTGCGTGGGCTGATCCGATCATCTTCGCGCGTGCATCGGGGATTGAAACTTGGCGATATTGATCCCAGAGGCGATGTTGATTATTGTCATACCATTTCAGATAAAGCGCGGGCGATTTCAGGTTCCGTGCTGGAAACCATTTTGCGCGTATTCAATTAGGGGGTGTATTTCGAAATGACGTCGTTGCGGCATAGTTTGAATCTGAAAAATGGCGGTGTAATCAGTCTCGTGGGCGCCGGCGGTAAAACAGCGCTGATGTTTCGCCTTGCCCGTGAGCTATCCAGACAGGGCGCTGCGGTGCTATCCACGACGACAACCAAAATTTATATGCCCAACCGCAAGCAATCATCTATCGTAATGATATCCGAGTCCGCCAGAGCCCTTGTCATAGAGGCCCGAACGATTTTAAAGCGAAATCCGCATATTTCAGCCGGCAGCCGGCTGATCCATTTCCAGAACAAGCTGAAAGGATTCCCGCCTGAAACAATTGATGCGATCTGGCAATCCGGGGTCTTTCGCTGGATTGTTGTTGAAGCGGATGGTGCCGCCGGCAGACCGGTTAAAGCGCCGGCCTTTCATGAACCCGTCATTCCTCAATGCACAAAATGGGTCATTGGAATCGTCGGTCTGGAGGCTGTCGGCAAACCTCTGACGGAAAGATGGGCGTTTCGACCGCAGCTGGTTTCGAAAATAACCGGTCTTGCTCTCGGTGAAACGATAAGCGAATCTGCTATTGCCGATGTGTTTGTGAGTGCCGACGGTATTCTGAAAAATTTTCCCGTTCAGGCAAAGCGATTTGCATTTCTCAACCAGGCCGATTCTCAGGAACGGCTTGAAGCCGGCAGGCGGATTGCAAAAATGATCGATTCGCATAAAGAAGCCGGATTCACAGGCGTTTTGATTGGTCAAACCCTTTATGAGCCGCCTGTCAAAGAATATTATCCGAAACGCAGAGCGGTTTGAAATGGATAAATCTTCAAAGCCTTCCAATGCCAATAGAAGTGAAAATTATTCCACCCATTCCTTTCTGAATCAATTAGGCCCGCTGCTTATTCTGACATCTATTTTTTTTCTTAATTTTGGATCCCGGATCACACTGGCGCCCCTGGCCCCCCGGATTGAAATGGATCTGAATCTGACCCATGCGGATACCGGGGCGCTGTTTTTTATGATTTCACTCGGGTACTTCATCACCCTGATCGGATCCGGATTCGTATCTGCACGTTTCAACCATAAACGAACCATCATCATCTCCAATACCGCTCTGGGTTTCGCATTAATCGGGACCTCATTTTGCACTGGACCCTGGACCTTACGGCTGGGCTTATTTACAGTCGGGATGGCGGCGGGTCTATACTTGCCTTCCGGCATCGCCACCTTGACGTCCTTAATTCCTTCCCGCCACTGGGGCAAAGCCATTGCCATTCATGAGATTGCTCCCAATTTGGGTTTTATTGCGGCCCCCCTGATCTGCCAAGCGGTTCTGGTATGGTATTCATGGCGCATGGTCTTTTTGTTGATGGGTATGGTTTCTTTAATAATAAGTCCGGTTTTCGTGCGCTATAGCCGTGGAGGGGAATTCAAGGGTGCGGCGCCCAGCTTTGTATCTTTTCGGCAACTGGGTGGCAATTTGTCCTTTTGGGTGATGGTTCTTTTGTTTAGCTTGGGTATCATCGGCACCCTGGGTATCTATACCATGCTGCCGCTTTACCTGGTAGCGGAACACGCTATTGATATAAATCTGGCCAATACTCTGATTGCGCTATCCAGAATACCCTGCATGATAATGGCATTTGTCGGTGGGTGGGCAACCGATCGCATTGGGCCGCGGCGGACGCTGAGAATTGTTTTCCTCATCGCCGGTTTGATGACCCTTTTTTTGGGAATTGCATCCCGTTCGGTTATACTCTACATTGTATTTTTACAGCCGCTGGTGGCCGTGTGTTTTTTCCCTGCGGGATTTGCTGCACTGTCTCTAATCGTGCCGGCTAAATCAAGAAATATTGCCGTCTCACTCATCGTTCCCTTGGCTTTTGTAGTCGGCGCCGGACTGGTTCCGGTATTTATCGGCTTCATCGGCGATATGGGCAGTTTTGCATTCGGAATCACGATTTGTGGCGGGCTGATTACCGCCGGGTCAATTTTTACCGGTATGCTTAAATTTTCTGATCAGTAATGCTGAAAGGATACACCTATGAATCTTGAGATCTTTGATAAAATGGAAAAAGAGGATCTTCGCAACTATATTGAGTTTCTTCTGTGGCATTACCGGGTCATTGATGCATTCTGGTACATAAACATAGCCGAGCACTTTGACGAACCAACGGCAGACCATTTAAATGAAAAGGTATGGGGTCGGGCGGCGGCTATGGCGGCTAAGGATTTGCATAAGCGATTTAATATCGGCGACCAGGGCCTTGGCGGTTTTGTTAAAGCACTGAAATATTTTCCCTGGTGTATTATTGTCGACTATGAAATTACGGAAACACCCGATGAAGTTTTTATCCATGTTCCCTCATGCCCGGCCCAGACGGCCAGAATTAAACGGGGCTTGAAGGAATATGAATGCAAGGCCATGCACCGGGAAGAATTCGCGAGTTTTGCCCGGGAAATAGACGAATGCATAACGGTTGAATGCCTGTTTGCTCCGCCCGACCCTCATCCGGATGATATGTTTTGCAAATGGCGGTTTTCCTTAAGTGACGCATAGCGCATGGGGCATGGCGCATGGTGCATAGGGTAACTACCTGACTTGCTGCGTCTATGGCCATGTGCCCCGCTTTATCCTAACCTGAAATTATTATAAATCAGAGAAACTTATGCCGCTAGCTTTTGAATCGATGAGTCATGGGACCATTGCATTTGGTTTTTTTAACATCGACTCGGATATGCTTCTGTTAGAACAGTACTTTCTGTTTGGATCGGAATTTTGTCAGCATGTCGGTGATATGGCAGAAAATTTTCATGAAGATAAATTTGAATCCAAGTGGCCGGTTTATGCCATAGAAGACCGCGCCCAAATCGGAGATTTAATGGGTGCCATTCATGGGGTTCGCTATACCGGATTCATTGGTGAATTATACCGAAGATATCCTTTTCCGGAAAAACCTGAGGAATTTAAGCAAAAGCCCGAAGGTTATCAGAATCAAGCCCTGGTCCGGGATATGGTATCCGCTTACGCCGGCCGGATTCATATTCCAGTAAATATAAGTGAAAAGGCATTAGAAATTAACATTGGGGAGTATAAATTCAGCCGCGAAATCTTTCAGGAACTTGTCAAATATGTCTGGCGCGGCGGTTATCCTCGCTGGAGGGATGACATCCGACCGGATTATGTCCTGGACATGAAAACCAAAATAGAAGACCATCGTCAGGAATTGTTTGAAAACATTCAATTTGGTTGATTTGCCGGACGAATTTTTAATAGCCCCTGGCTACTGGCATCTGGTTACTTGCACCAAGGTTTCAGTGTTCAGGTGTCAGGTGTCAGCAAACAGATGACGGAGGACAGAAGACAGAAGTCAGACAAGGTGCTTCAGCTTCCAGTTTTTATAAACTGTCTTCTGTCGTCTGACCGCTGACCTCTGAAATCTGAACACTGACACCCGAAACCTGACACCTGAAACCTATTTGAGGCCAGAAGCAAGTAGCCAGTAAGGGACCAGTGACCAGCAGCCAGGGAAATGTTTTTGCCTGAAATTAAAATTCCAAATCGTTTTGACAATTAAGCCGGCAGGTTGTATGAACTGCGCCATAACCGTAATCTTAAAAACATTTTCATAAAGAATAAGTATGGAAGCCTACAGTTATCTTAAAGAAGAAATTTTAAAGGTCAATCAAGATATTCTGTCGTTGATTTCGAAAGCCAAATCCATGCCCGGTATGGCGGAAACCAGTTTCGGCGATTGGGAGAAAACCTGCCGGGGGCTGCCGGTTCAGATGGCGGAAGATATTATGCGCGTGGCGGTGGTGGGGCCGATTAAATCCGGCAAGAGCACGTTTTTAAACTCTATGTTGAAAGGCGATTATTTAAAAAGAGGTGCCGGCCTTGTCACATCCATTGTCACCCGGGTCAGATCCGGTGATGGATTAAGCGCGCATCTTTTCTTTAAATCCTGGGATGAAGTCAATGCGGAAATGGAACAGGCGCTGGTTTTGTTTCCCTCACTGGATTGGCGCAAGAATAATTCGAAGTTCGATATCAGAAATGAAAATGAACGCCGTCAAATTCAACAGGCGCTAAAATCATTGAGCTCAGAGCAATTGATATCGCAAGACACCCGTAATCTTAATAATGTACTTCTGACCTCTTACATCAAAGGGTACGACCGCGTTTGTGATATTATCTCCTCCGACGATACAACGCGACAGTATGAAGAAAGCAGCTTTGAAGAACATAAAGGATTTGTGGGCAATGAAGAACTGGCCGTCTATCTGAAAGATGTTCAACTGCAGATCCCTTCAGATGGCATTGACGGTCATATCGAAATTGCCGATTGCCAGGGAAGTGATTCTTCAAATCCAATGCACCTCGCGAGCATTCAGGATTATTTACTGCTTACCCACCTCATTGTGTATGTGATCAGCAGCCGGACCGGATTGCGGCAAGCGGACATCCAGTTTTTATCCATGATCAAAAAAATGGGCATCCTGGACAACATCCTGTTTGTTATTAACTGCGATTTTAGCGAGCACGAATCCATGGAAGAGCTTCAAACCCTTGTTGGCAAGGTGAAGGAGGAACTGGCCCTGATCAAACCCGATCCGGAAGTGTACACTTTTTCGGCCTTGTTCAATCTGTTTTCTTCACCGCAGTTGACACTTTCGGGAAAAGATCAACTGCGAATGCTGCAATGGAAAGCTGAAGAAGAATTGACGGATTTCTCGGTCAAAGAAACCATGCAATTCCGGTCGACTTTTGATTTAAAACTGAGCAGCAGCCGGGGCGACGTTTTGTTGAAAAATCATCTTGAACGGATCAATGTTATTTTATCCGGAATGAGCAACTGGATCGGAATCAATCAGGATATCCTCGCCCGGGATTCGCAAAGTGCCCAGGAACTGATGCACAAGCTTAATGACCACCAGGAACGGATCGATCAAATGAAAACGGCGTTGAAAACGACAATCACCGGAGCGATTAGCAAGATCAAAAAGAAGCTCAATGTCAATGTGAACCGTTTTTTCGATGTCCATTCCGGTGAAATCATCAAAAAGATTTTTAGTTTTGTTAAAAATTACAAAGGGTTGACCACAACGGTTAAGGGAAAATCAGATTTGCCCGGTGTTTCCAAAACCATGTACCTGGCTTACCAGGATTTTAAGCAATCTCTGGACAAATTTATTACCGAAGATATCAATCCGGAAATGATCCGTTTTGTTAAAGTGCAGGAAAAGGAAATCGGAAAGTATTTTGAGACCATCACCCGCCCTTACACTGCGATGGTTTCAGACGCCTATGCTGAGTATATTCGCATGATGAAAAAACTCGGTGTGTCTTTGAACATTGAAGGACAGCCGAAGATTGAATTGCCGGACATGGACGCCCAGCTTCAACAATCCGGATTGAATCCCCCCAAACTGGTTACGACAATGCATTATTCCGCAAAAATCAAGACCGCGGCAATCCTGCGTCTGGGTGTCTACAGCCTTCAGCGGAATTTAAAAAAGTTATTGAAAAAACCGGCCATCAAGCGCGCGGAAGTGGTCCGCCAGGCGTTAAGCGGCGGCATCCAGCAGATGAAACGCGAAACGTTAAAGTCGGTGGTCGAACAGCTGCAGGATTATCGGGAAAATTTGAAGTTCGCCTTTTTGTTTAAACGTGTCGAAAGTTTCGCTGAAAATCTATCGGATCTGATGCTTGATCGCTTCCAACTGTTTTTTACCGACCTTGCCGCAGTAGCCGACCGATTGGACAGCACCCAGACCGACAAGCAACACACCTCAAAAATTTTAAAAGAAATGGATCAGCGGGATAGGGAGGTTAAAGGTAGTATCGGCCATTTGCGTCGACGGATCGAGCAGGCGGACTAAATCAGCCTTCCTGGTTTTTCAGCTCTACCAGATTTTCCCTGGCAAATTCAATGGAAGCATCCAGCGTAAGTGCCATTTCATAGTATCGGATCGCCCTGGCACGCTGACCCATATCGCGGTAATTTGAAGCGATATTCGCATAATCAATAGCTGACGAAGGATCCAGGTGAATGACCTTTTTGAAATTTTGAATGGCCGCTTCATGTTCTTTTAACTTGAAATGGCAGAATCCCATAAGATTATAAATATCGGTTCTTTCCGGATCCAGTTGTTCACCTTTTTTGAGGACGTTCAGCGCCTTTCGATATTCTGCCATATCTTTTAGGGCAACTCCCATATACGAGTAAATACTGGGAACATCCTGTTCATTCGGTTCCAAATTCAAGGCGTCTTCAAAATATTTGAGAGCCGACCCGGGATCGTCCAGGGCGATATGGCAGGACCCCAGATAAAACTTGGCATAATATTTTCCGGGAAGTTCTTTGTCGATTTTATTCAGCTCGGCAATGGCCTCCTGCGGACTCCGGTTATCGGTGATGTGTTTGGCTGAAAACATACCGACACTGGTTCCCAATGCCCGTTCTCTGAAATGCGCTCCCGGTATAATGGTGTAAAATGCGGGAATTTCAAGGTCCGGATGGATCGTGTTGATGAGTAATAGGTCCATTCCAATATTGGCCAGGGCGGCCAGGCAGTTTTCAATCTCGATTTTTATATTATCATCCGATAAATCCGGCAGCGCATCGATATCAATTACTTTTCCCGGGTTCATGACATAATCGGCATCCGCCAGATCTGTAAATTTGGGCAATCCGCTGGCCACATAGTTGGCAGCCGTGTCAAAATCACCCGCCAGCTGAGCAACTTCGGTGAGCGCACGGCTAAAAGCCTTCTGGGGGTCCGGTGTCGTCCCGGCGGTCCAGACAATTTCGCTGAGTTCCGGCAATGTGGCCGGATCGTATGCCAGGATGCCGACGCTGGGAATACCGGTATCGAGAGTGAAATCGGAGACAAAAAGTTTAACCCCTGCGCTGCGATATTTGCCGATCATTTCAACCACCAGCGGGTCGGTGGCTGAATCGGCACGAATGGCCGGGACCTTCAAACGATTGTGGCTGATGACAGAGGAGGTGTGCCTTTCGATGATTTCACAAATTCCCTGGCTGATCGCTTCTTCAGCGCAGTTGCCCGCAGAAGGGCCGTTAAATTCATTGATGGAGAAAAACCAATCAAAAGGCACCAGGATTTCTTCTTCACGGGTCAGGTTATAAGCCCGGGTCCACTTTAGGGGTAGATTTTCAAAGATTTTACGGGCAGCCGGCAAATCATCCGATTCATCATGGACCGACTTGGCAATCATATCAAAAGGGATGACCGTATCTTTATCTTTAATATTGCGAAACTTTTCAGTAAAAAAGTTATCCGGGTTTTTTACAAAACTGAAAAAACTGAATCGTTCGGCCAGCTCCATCACCGCACTGGCTTCGGATTGGCTGGGGGTGCCGCCTTTACCCATCTGTTTCTTTGTTCCAATGATGTTATAGGCGTCTTTGCCGCATATGCTGAAATAAATCGGGATATCCAATCGGCCGTTGTCGATACGGATGGTCCGTTTCAGTATATCCAGATTCACTTTTTTTAATTTCTCATTAAAGCGCCTGACCGTATCTTCCGGGGGCAAAATTTTATCCTGGTCAAAGGTAAAATTTTTATAGGCATCATTTAGCTCAACTTTAATCTTCATGTTTTTCATTTTGTTTACGACCAATTAGGGTTTTAGATTGACCAGTACGTATCAATTTGATATAAAAACGACCTCTTGTGGGGATGTAGCTCAGATGGGAGAGCGCGGCGTTCGCAATGCCGAGGTCAGGGGTTCGATCCCCCTCATCTCCACTTTATGAAAATTCCATCTGTTACACAAACTTACACAAAGTGAGTTTCAACAGATGGAGGCCATCCCATGAAAGCTACCTTGAAATCCCCTTGTTATTTGGTCCGAAACCCGTATTCCTATTGCTTCCGGATGATTGTCCCGAAAG
>CBDUUO010000085.1:0-9572 GCA_965370395.1 uncultured bacterium | reverse complement strand
TTTGAGGTAACGAAATGACTTACGCTGACAAGCCCTGGCTGAAAAGTTACAAACTGGGACCCTATAAGCTTGACCACAGCCTGGCACCTTACCCGCAAGAGCCGGTCTATAAGGCCCTGGACGATGCCGCTGAAAAATACCCCGGCCAAACGGCAATTCTTTATCTGGACCGGAAAATAAAATACCGCGAACTGAAACTTTTGTCGGAAAAACTGGCAATGGCCCTGCAGGGGCTGGGCGTGCAAAAGGGAGATCGGGTATGTGTCTTTTTGCCGAATTGCCCCGAGTTTATCATCAGCGACTGGGCGATTATGAAAGCGGGCGCGGTATTGGTGCCCACCAGTATTTTGCGGACGGATGACGGATTGGTTCACGAGGCGGGCAGTTCCGGCAGCCGGGTGGTGATCTGCCGGCAAGAGCATCTGGAGCGGGTTCTGGGGGTAAAGGATCGCTGTGAAATCGAGCATATCATCGTCACCTCAACTGAGGGTTACGACATCCAGAACGTATCGTCCAGCCTGCCGCAGGGTACCCATGAGTTCCGAAAACTGATCGAAGAAAACGAAGCGCTGACCGCGCCGGTGAACATTGATCCGAAAGAGGACCTGTGTGAGCTGGCTTTCACCGGAGGTGCCACCGGCCTCCCCAAAGGGGTCATGGTGACGCACTTCAACCGGTACAGCTGTATATTGCAAGGGTTTCCCTGGATGCTCAAGCCGATGTTGCGAGGCCTTGCCGGTAAGGCCTCGGTGTTTCTACCCGTTCCGCTCTTTCATTCATATGGTCTTTATACGCACCAGTCGGCAGCCAGTTTGGGTCTGCGGGTGATATTAATGCCGGATCCAAGAGACACCGATACCCTGGTCGAGACCATCAAGAAATATCGCCCCTTCATGATTCCCACAGTGCCAACCCAGTTAATGCGTATTGTGCAGGCCAAGGTGGGCAAGATGAATGTGATTCCCATCTGCGGTGCAGCCCCTCTGCCCAGGGAAATAGCCGAGGCCATTAAAAAGGAAATCGGCACGCCGGTGTCGGAGGGATACGGTTTAACGGAAACTTCGCCCTTAACGCACTTCAACATCTCGCCGTTTTCCAAGGTAACCGGTTTCATGCCCAAGGAAAAAAGTGGAATGGGGATTCCATCGCCGGACACCGAGTGTAAACTGGTGGATCCAGATAGCGGGCAAGAAGTGCCGTTCGGAGAACCGGGTGAAGTCGTTGTCAGGGGTCCTCAGATTATGAAAGGCTATTGGCCGGAACCGGGTTCCGGTCTGACAGACGACGGCTGGCTTCACACCGGTGACATCGCCTTTATGGACGAAGACGGGTATTTCCACCTCAGTGACAGAGTCAAGGACATGGTCAATGTTTCCGGGATGAAGGTCTATACGACCACAGTCGATGAAGTTCTTTACAAACACCCGGCCGTTCATATGGCGGCGGCCATCGGGGTTCCCGACCCCAAAACCCCGGGCAGCGAACGGGTCATGGCAGTGATTCAATTAAAGGACGGCTTTCAGGGCAAGGTCACCGAGGAGGAAATTCGCGATTTCTGCCGCCAAGAGCTGGCACCCTATGCGGTGCCGAAGTTTGTGGAGTTCAGGGAAACAATGCCCATGACGGTGACCGAGAAACTGTTTAAAAAAGTCCTTCGCGAAGAGGCGGTAGAGAAATTCAAAGCGTCCGGTGATTACAGCGGATAGGGGCTAACCCTAACCAGAAAAACTCAGGAGGTATCAATATGGCGGCATGTCAGTATTGCACACCGCAATGGCTTGAAGAAAGCGGAAAAATTTATCAATCGAATCCCGGATTTCGGGAAAAACTCAAAAAATTATCCGTTAAAATATGCTATCGGGTCAAGGCGGAACCCGCCTGGGGGATCGATAAGGATATCATATTCGGTATGTTTATCGACAAAGGCGAACTGACCAGAATTGGTTTTTTTGCCGAGGAGGATGCGCTAAAAGAAGCGGAATATGTAATTTCGGCCACACCCCAGGAGTGGAAGAAGATCTTGCGCAAGCAAAGCAAGTTTTTGACGGATTTTATGCTGGGCAAGTTAAAGCTGGAGCATGGCAGCAAAGTGGGTGTTCTGGGGATAGCCCCGCATGCCAATACGGTTGTGGACATACTGACTCAGGTGGATCTGCAGTTTCCAGACGAAATGTCCGCGGAAGAGCTGGCAACCTATCGGGCGAATTTTGAGGAATTTAGAGCCAATCTGGGAGTGTAATGAGAATCACCATCAGAAGTTTTCTGACCATGAAAGACGTGATGGGCGATCAATCTGCATTGGAGCTTGAGGTTGGCAATCTTACACTAATTGAACTATTGCATGAATTATCGTATATGTTTGGAGACCGGTTTTCGCAGATGGTCTTCGACAAATCCGGAAAGGTGCTAAGTCCACATATTCGGATCTTAATCAACGGTCGCCATTATTCCCACATTCCGCAGAAATTAAACACCCGATTGCAGGAGGGCGACGACGTCTCACTTTTCCCCCCGATTGCGGGTGGTTAATTTGTGATCTTTCCAACAAACTCAAAGCTCGCATGAGTAGTTGCACAGACTGACGTATCCGAGATAACCGATATGATGGTGAAATATGCTTATTATTCGATACCGCCGAGCGATAGAACACCTCCGAGTCGTTTTGAAGCCGGCCATCGCCTTTGAATTCTGGTCCACCCTGATATTCATGGTTTCTTTTGTGCCGGCATCCGGCTGGTTGTTGAACCGGCTGGTGGCCGCCAGCGGTCAATATGCTGTCTCGGATAACGACCTGTTGGCCTTTTTCCTATCATCCCAGGGCATTCTTTTCCTCATCCTTAGTGTTGGCTTCGTTCTCGCATTCTGGTTTGCAGAGCAGGCGGGATTGTTGATAATTTCTCTCAAGGCGGATTTCGAGAAGCAGGTTTCCGTCAGCCTGGTTCTTTGGGAACAAATTACGCGTTTACCGGCATTGATTCGTCTCGGGTTGCTCCAGGCCGCGGGCTATTTAGTGGCAAGTATCCCATTCCTTTTGGGGATTGGGCTGGTTTACTGGCTGCTGCTGCGCGAATGGGATCTATACTATTACATTAACGTACAGCCTCCGAGCTGGTGGATTGCGGTAATCATCGCGGGAACGATATCGGCTGCGTACCTTTTTTTGGCTGCCTGGCTGTATGCACGCTGGCTGTTCGCTATACCCGTCCTTGTCTTTGAGGACGCAACGCCTTTCGGGGCATTGAGAAAAAGCTGGCGGCAGACGCGGGGGCGGTTTCGGGAATTGGCCGTTCCACTGGCAATTTGGTGGGTTATTGTAATCATATCGTCTTTGGCTATGACCTGGCTGGTTAGAGCTGTTGCCGCTCAACTGCTCGTTCATATCGGATTTACCCTGAAAGTCGTGATCCCGGCGGTGGTCGCGACGCTGACGCTGATTGCCATCCTGGATATCGTGTGGTTCATCATCGGAAAAATAGTCCACCTCATGCTGATGGCTGATTTTTACCGCGAAACAACGGATGGGGAGCAAAAGCTGAGCACATCGACTTCGGCAGCCGGAATACTTTCACCCAAGACCTTAAAAAGAATCGGCTGGCTGATTGCAGGTATGGTGTTGATTATGGGGGTCGCCGCTGGAGCTGCTTTCATTCAAGGCTTCAATATCAATCGCACGATTGAGATCACGGGCCACCGCGGCAGCAAAGTCAGAGCCCCCGAAAACACCTTGAGCGCGCTGCGGCAGGCGATTGCCGAAGGGGCGGACTATGCTGAAATCGATGTGCAGACCACGGCGGACGGTGTGGTGGTGCTCTTACATGATGCCGATCTCATGCGGGTGGCATCGGTTAACCGCAGGCTGCGGGACATCAACTACCGCGAGTTGAAAGACATTGATGTCGGGAGCTGGTTTGCGCCGGAATTTAGCAGTGAACGCATCCCCACGCTTCAGGAAGCCATCGATGTCGCCCGGGGTCGCATCAAACTGAACATTGAACTCAAGTTCACCTGGCCGGACCCCACCCTCACGCAGAAAGTCGGCAACATTATCCGCCAAAATGGATTTTCTTCCGATTGTGTGGTCAGTTCATTGAATTTTCAGGCTTTGACGGAAATCAAACAGGATTTTCCGGAACTAACCGCCGGTTTCATCGTATTCAAAGTTGCCGGGAACCTGCCCAGGATGGAAGCCGATTTTCTGAGCATTAACGCGGCCAGAGCCACGCCCAGGCTGGTGAGGCGGTTGCACCGTCGCGGCAGAGCGGTTCATGTGTGGACGGTCAATGATCTCAACAACGTCGTTTCGATGATTGAGGTGGGCGTGGACAACATCATAACCGATAACCCGGCAGACGTTCGCAGTTTTCTGGAAGCATGGAATGCGCTTTCAGACAGTGAGAAAATCGTACTGATGCTGAGAAACCTCATCGTGGGGATTGAAAGCCCCCAGCCATCTGACCTTTGACAAAAACGGGAAGTTAAAATGAGCGAGGAATTTGAAAAACGGTTCGACCTCATTGCGAGTCAGCTTTGAGAGAATCATAAGCGCGTTCGACCGCCGCATCACAAGGATTGGCCTCACCGGTGCCGCTGTCACTCAAGGCAAAGAGCAAAAACGCAGGATTGACCAGGCCTGCCAAAAGGCCCGTACCTGCGAGCCGACCTCTTCTGGGGAGTCGGGTAACGGATACCTCAGGCTCGGACAGGGTGCCCTCAATTCGGACGGGATTGGCCAGACTGACCAGACTCGCCCGTTTGGGTCTCGGCGCAATAATCACATTTAGTTCTTCAGTTTTCAGGTCCAGTATGCCGCTGCCCGCAATGGTTATGCGCTGGGTGTCAAGCAGCAAATCCTCGATCTCTGCCAGACCCTCTTTCAACTCGATGTGCGCCACGATACAGTTCGTTTCGGTCACATCATCTCTTTGCCAGCTCGGAGAGAGCATAGTGGGAATCAGGTCGGCCGCCCAGAGGTCGATCCGCCGTCCCGTTAGCTGTCCGGGTCCACCAATGATAGTGATGCGGCCGGCAGCATTCCCGAGAAAGTTGTATCGTGTGGCACCGGAGCCTGATAGATCGACATGCAGATCGATTTGTCCCTCAACAAGGTCGGTCAGGCCCATGCTGCTCAGAAGATATCCGAAGTTAAGATCTTTGGCGCTGATTTGGATCTTAGTCAGCGGCGGATCGGCAGCAGCGTTTAAGTCAAACTCGCTTCTGATTTGCGCCCCCATAAACCCAGTAATGTTGAGAGAAGATTGGAACCGGCCTTCCTTAAGGCGTACTTTGAAGACGAGTGTACCGAGATCTCCTTTTGCTGCGCGAATCCGCTCGGCTTTGAAATCAACATCCAGGTCCGCCGCCAAAAGGGTCTCAACCGGAAGGGTGTAATTGGGTATGATGCGGGATTTGTCCTGGGTTGGTGCGGCCTCTTTGTCCACATCAAAAAGATCCACGTCATCCAGATGAATTTGGCTTGCGAATATACGACCCGTGATTTTGGGGCGAGGCGGTTCTATCAATACCGTTATATCCGCCTTAAGATCACTCTTTCCAACCCGCAGATCCTCTTCATAGGTGAAGCGGTTGCCGCGACCCGTGATCCGCCCCCTGGCGCGGAATTTGCCCCGCAGCGGCACCGCAAAATCAGCCAAGGGGTCAAGCCCTTCGATTTCGCTGCCCACCAGTTCATACTGAAGCTCAAACTCATTATTTTCAAATGGCCTGGCAATGGACCCTTCGGCCTTAAACTGCACATCTTCCGTTTGAAGAGCGACCCGCAGCGGCAAGGGGGTATTTGCTTTCCAAATTTCCCTGAGATTTGCGGTGCTGACTTCCGCATTAAAAGCAGCACCCCGTATCGTTCCACTGATAGCACCGGTTAGTTGCTGGTCTTTGTGCGCGCCAAGTGTTGCACTTTCGATCTCAATATCGAACTTCTGGTTGGCAATTTCAGCCGTGTAGCTTAAATTCGCCGGTTTGATTTGTAACGTAACGACCGCTTGTTCACCCAACGCGCGCAGCGTTTTGCCTGTACTACTGCCATCCAAATTAACCACATCCGCCGTGCCGGTAACGATATCAGGAATTTTCAGCTGCTTGAGTGTTTGTCCGACATCAATTTGTCCCATCGTCATTTTTAGTGAAACGGCAGGAACGTTTTTACGCTGGCGCAACTGAATTTGACCATCTACCGGTGCACCCGCTACCTTTCCGCGAAACGTAGCGCTCAGTTCGCCATTTGCCAGCGTCACTGCAGATCTGACGTCCGCGACGGGAAGTGGACTGCCAACCACGCGATTCACATTAAGATCCAGCTTGGCGTCAAATTCTTTGAGCCAGTCAAGCTTGATTGGACGATCCAGCAGCCCGGCCTGCCCGCTTTTAGACGAAGGTTTTGATAGGGTATCCAAAAGCTCGCCCAGCGTGAAGCGGTCTGAAAAAAGTTTGCCCGTCAGAAAGGGTCGCGGTGCTTTGTCTTCCCACCGAAGACTGCCTGTTAATCGGTTGGTTCCCATTTGAATCTTAAGGTTGCTGGCCTCGTGTACATCACCATCACTGCCGGCGTCAGCGCTCAGATTGAATTTGCCGATTGCCGGAAGAGAGACACCGATCAGCGGACCAAAGGATTCAAAGCGGTTGCCTTTGATCTGCGTTGCGATCTGCAAAACCTTTCGATTCTCGGTGGTGATGACGGATCCCTCGCCCTTCAACATGGCCCCGGATGCTGATGCTTCGAGCTTAAGCGGCCAGGTCGTCGCACCGGCTTTGCCGGAGGCTTCGGGGCCGCCCTGAAAGGACAGCGATAAGGGGACGTTGTCGAGCTTAGCGTCTATTGACGCCTTGACTGATCCACTTTGAAGAACGGATGCTTCACCACGCACGATTCGAATCGTCTTCCACAGCTCAATGCCCTTGAGGGTGCCTTCAAAATTGGTGAGCGTGTAACTTCCCTCTGCAGCGATGGTGTGAAATGAGAACTGATAGGGTCCGGTCTTCGGGAGTTCGGTATCAAGAAGCCGGGCCAGCGATTGGAGGGTTTCGCCCTGGAGTTGGGCATCAAGCTCAAAGTGTTCAGCGGCAGTCGCTGGAATCACCGTGCCTTGAATGTTCAGTTTTGTATCCGCAATGCTCAGTTGGGCCTCTATTGGCCAGGGCGTTGTCTGCGAGGTGTCCGCAAACGGCTTGGCTGACTCGAATATGAACGAAAAAGGCGTATCGCCGTACTGACCCTGCAATGCAATTTGAAGTGGGTCGTCCTGCCCGCCTGAAGCCTCTCCATTGGTAACTCGAATTTCCGGTGTACCTGAAGGCCCGTGGACAAGGGCGACAAGATCTGTCAACCGGTAGGAATTCTCGTCCACATTCAATGCCCAGGAGATTTCAAAAGGACCGGTGGTTGGGAATTCCACATCAAATAGTGATTCGAGAGAATCCGCCTGCTTCCCGCTGATCGTAATGCGGTAATCACTCTTGTCCCATTTGAATGCTTGAGCCATTCGTCCGGCGAGGGTCAGTGACATATCGGGTCCTTGAAGATCCAGTTTTAGGGACCACGGATTTTGGGGGCCGGACAATTCCGCTGCATTGTCGGCGGCGAGCAGGATGGTGAATGTCTTCCCCTTTACGGAACCCCGGCCCTCGATTCGCTCCGGCTGTCCGGGGATGTTCCAGAGCCGGGCCTCGCTAATCTCGAAGCGCTTGCTGCTGCCACTGGCCGTTCGATAATTGATGACGGTGTCTTTGACCAAAAGCTGCTCAACCTGTGGCAAAACCCCGGCCGTTTCACTATCACCGCGATTACCGAATGTGTAGTTGTCGGCACCGTCCGAACCTTCCTCGATGAACAGGTCTACGCCGCTAAACGCAACGTCCAGAATTCTCAATTCGCCGCGCAGCAGCGGAAAAAGCGCTACCTGGACAGCGACTTTTTCAGCGGTGGCAAAATGGGTACCCGTGGCCCATTCCGGATTGCCGATGGATATATCCTCGATGATGATTCGCGGGCGCAGGGATCGTTCCAGACGGATGGGGCCGTCGATCTTGAACTGCCGGTCGAAGGCTGCGCTGGCCCTTTTTTCCAGTTGACCTCGATAAATAGAAGGATCCACAAAAACCAAAGCGGCAACCGCCGCGACGGCGACCAGCACCAGCGCGATTAAGAGAATCAAAACGATTTTATAAGTGCGCATTTTTTATGTCTATTCTGCGGTTGTCTCAGTCTACATGAAAGTCACCTTGCCGTTATGAACGTCGTACATGGCGCCCACCAGTCCGATTTGACCCTTGTTGAGCATATCCCGTAAAATAGGGCTGCGCTCGCGAATGCGCGCAACAGTTAGCGCGACGTTTTTATCGGTTACGGCCTGGACAAATTTATTGTTCTTCGATGATCGCTCGGGTTCATACCCGGACACGGCAGCCACCGCCGGTTTGATGTTGGACAGCGTCTGGGTGAGGTTGCCCATGACAACATCGTCACAGGCTCCTTTGACGGCACCGCATTCCGTATGACCCAGAACGACGATCAACTTTGCACCCGCTGCTGCGCAGGCAAACTCCAGGCTGCCGAGGATATCGTCGTTGACAAAGTTCCCGGCCACCCGTGCACTGAAGATATCGCCAATGCCCTGGTCGAATATCAATTCATTTCAGCTAACATCTTCTTAGGCTGGAATCATTCAACGAACAAAACTATGTAAGAGGTAATACCGCGATGGGATACTGTCAATCAATAGAATCAAAACGACTTTGGATGGCTGATCAAAAGCGACGGCCCTGAACTATTTCGCGGAGCGGTGATTTTTTCGGGATACGGAGAGTTTTAGGCAGGCGGTAAGCCACATGGATTGCTGTCAGACCATGCACATGATTCCGAGATGCTTCGATTTCTATGGATTACATGGTTTAATCTCTCCAAGTTCCTGCGAAACCCATACCATAATTGCCGTTTATCGATCCGGATTAACAAGAAAGTGTCCATTTGGGTCGAATCTGGAGCGGTCGATGACATCGAATACGCCAAGTCCGAAACCCAATCCAGCCACATAGACCGTGCTTGCCAACCCATGTACATTGCGCGTCTCTCCGGGGGTATCATAAGAGGCAACAACATATACATCTAATCCCAGCAGTTCCTCTTCGGCGGCGCTGGCAGTCACCAACATTAGGCTCAGGAAAATAGCTGTGCACACCAACAGCAAAGAAATATTTCGTGTCATAAATCCTCTATACCCCTTGAGCATATACGCTAAGATAATATTGCTGTTTAATCATGACGCATAAAACGGTTGCACGCTTGTACGGTTGTAGAAAAAAACATTTGAATAACGGACGTTTTTTTGACAACCACTATGTATATCATTGAATTACGAGGGGTGAATCAATAATTCTTCTAAAACTTTTCCATTACATTTACGTATTTATTGACCTGCATATCTGGAAAGTCCAAGTTACCATTAGATAAACTCTCTGTGGGAGCGGCTTCCAGCCGCGAATTCAACTGTCGCGGCTGGAAGCTGCTCCCACATTCAATACCACTTGTTCTTTCTGGATAACCACGTTTATTAATTTTA
>CBDUUO010000084.1:0-9622 GCA_965370395.1 uncultured bacterium | reverse complement strand
CCTTTTGATCTAAATTTTCGTGCTCTGCTCCCAGATTTTTCATCGTCTAATCCTTTCACAGGACTGGGCTGAAGATCATTTTCAGAAAGGAAGAAGGTGGATGACGGGCAATAGTTAAGGGTCAATCAAGTGTAAAAGTGCATTTTGAATTTTGCATACAAAACTCAATACAGGTTTCAGGCCGGATTGTCAAGATATTTTTTATATAAATATTTTAAATGATTTAAGATAGATACAGGATGGCATAAACGATTTTTGACTAATTTTAAATACAAATTTAACAAAATGCTTTGATTGAAGCGAGGCATAAGGCAAGGGAACAAGTTAGTTCACTTCGCTCACAATTGGAATAATGGAATGTTGGAATTGTGGAATGATGGGTTTAAAAAAAACAAAACGCAAATTATTGCATTGGTTTTTTTGCTTTGATGGAGTATTTTACGGGGGAAAAACAGAAAACAAATGTTTGGTCTGGACATTTAAAATGTAGATCCAACATTTTTTTGTAGAATCGGCCGTTTTCCACTATTCCATCATTCCATGCGGCATACCAAGAAGATGACCGCAAAAAACACTGTAATCCCATTGGATTGTAGAAATTCCGAGACGTTTAGCGGTGTCGGCGAGATGAAAGCCGGCTGAATCAATGACTGGTTTTGGCATTTATTACGTGCCGTTTAGGGTTTCTTAGAAAACTGCTTTTGAAAAACCTTTATTTTTTCGCGAGGATGTGTTCCCTGATCCAGGACAAATGCTTCGCAGGCTTTGTAAACACCCAGTAAGCCATTTTCGCTCTGATAGACTTCAACCTGCCTTTGATCCGGATAGGCAGCCTCCGCTGAACTTTGCCTCAAGAAGGGGGCGGCAAGGTCTGCCCAGGTGACTGATTTTCCTTTTGCATTTTGACAACAGTGTGCTGCACGCAGGCCAGCGCCCAGCGCTGCACTTTCTTTGACCTCAAATGAATGCACTTCGGTGCCGAAAACCTGGGCAATGACGTTCAACAGGCCCTGGTTTTCCGATCCCCCGGCCGTAACGACAATGCGTTGCGGCCGAGGCCCCGTCCAGTTCGAGTGCAGGTACATGGCCATCACCTGAGCTTCGGCTACGGCCCGCACATTGCCCTGGACATCATCGGGTGTCAATCCCCCAAACCGGGCAACCTTTGGTTTCAGTACCAGCGGTGTGATTTCGGGTAGAAAATAAGGCAGCATCATGCGGCCCTGGTTGCCGGCCGGGGTGCTCAAAAGAATTTTGGAAAATTCATTCCAGTTTAATCCGAAACGATTTTTAATCTGTTCTCTTGCCAGGCTTCCATTTTTAAAACAGATCAGAAACATGGCATTTCCGTCGGCGGTTCCAAAAACATGGCCGGTGGATCTCTTTTGATCTGTAAGATCCGGCATATACCCGAAATAAGTGTCACTGGTGCCCAGACTGATGGCGTGGGTATCCTGTTGACCGATCAATCCAAGGCCCACCAGGCTGCAGGGGTTATCTCCGGAACCGACGATGACTTCTGTATCCGGATTGAAGCCGTATTTTTCAACCAGGTAATTTGAAACCTTTCCAACAACTGTATCCTTAATCAACAGTTGGGGCATCCGCTTTACAAGGTCCGGGGCCGTTGCTTCCATGGCTGTCGGGTTCCAAGTGCCGGAACGAATATCAGCCAGATTCATACCGAAGCCGTCACCGGCATCTACCGGTGCTGTATGGCCGATCAATAAAGAGGTCATAAATGCGCTGATCAGTGTGATATGAACCGTCTTTTCATAATCCACAGGATTTTCTTTCCAGAATTTACGGATCTGGGGTCCGGCAAATCGTTCCGTTGCTGCCGATCCGGTAAGTGCGGCCACCTTGCTGGCCCCGCCGAGGGATTCCGTGATTTCTAAACACTCTTTGTGGGTGCTGGAATCCATCCAGACCGGGCAGGTGGGTCTGGAAAAAATCATATGGATTTGTTCGAGCAGGCTGCGGGACGGATAAAGATGCGATAAAACAGTCGCAGCATCTTGATTGAGGTAAACACTTCCGTGTTGCTGGGCGGATAAGCCGATGGCGGTAATTTTGGACGAAAGGTTTTTCTTTTTGAGCCAGGCCAGCATGCCATCCAGAGCTTCAATCCACATTTTCGGATCGGCATACACCACTGTCGGGTCATCACCGATTATGACGCCGCCTGCGGTTTGATAGGCCGGATAACGACTGTCAAAATTTATGGCGTGCTGCTGAAGCTCTTTAGATGCCGGGTCAATGACAACGGCTGTCAGGCTCTGGGTGCTGAGATCAAGACCTAAATAAAGGTTTTCTGCCATAATCCGATACTTTTTTACCGATCCCGATTGCCTGATATCCAAGTTAGGGGCTTCGCCCCAATTGGCCTCCGGCCCGTTGGGCCTACGCCCCGGAGGGAATGTTGGAATGCTGGAATATTGGAAAAATGGGTTTTGACCTCCGGTCCGTAGAGCCTACGGCTCGGAGAGGATACTGGACTGTTGGGTTAATGGCAATAATCGTCTTAACGATAAAATTAAAAATGGATAATATCCTTTAAAAAACCATCATTCCACTATTCCAGCATTCCATGATTGAGGCAAAAACTCAGGCCTCAAAAAATACCCTGTATTTTCATTCAGTTGTAGAAATTCCGGGACGTTAAACTATACCCAGGATAAAAAGCAGACCGGGTAGGACAAAAATCAGCAAAGACGTTGTAAAAAACCAGCATGAATTAGCAAGGTCCAGGTCCAGTTCGTAAATCGAAGGCGGAATCAAGGCGTTAAACGCCACCGGCATGCAGGAGAGAATCATAACGACCTTCATCGGCAGGCCTTCGTCGATTTTTCCGAAACCAATAGCGGATGCTATTGAACTGACCAGTATAGGGACAATGATAAACTTAATTAAAGAAATAGAAACACATTCTTTGAGATAGTCACGAACCCTTCTGAATCTTAAAGCAAGACCGATTGACGTCAGCAACATGATGGTCCCCAGCGGTATAAAAACGGCAATGATGGTTTTGTAGAATTGGGGCCGGACGACATCGGTGAAATTTAGCAAACCGCCGATGATAATACTGGACAAGGCCACAAGGATGAATGGATCCCGGGTCAGGCTTTTGAGGCGGTCTCTAAACCGTTCCTCTTTGGTACTGCTGCTGTAGTATTTGGCAATGGGAAACCCGATCGCATAATAAGAGAGTTCCTCGAATAGTTTATAAATCGGAACCAGGGCAAATCCCTTTTCGCCTAAAAAAACAAAGCAGATCAAAGCGCCGATTGAACCGATATTGGTAAACGCGCCGCAACCATACAGGGCGCCGGTCTTTTGCGGGCTCAATTTAAACATCCGGGCAACACCAAGCGCTATCCCGCCTCCGGCCAGAAGTGCAAAAAGTCCGACAAACGGCAGGGCAACCAGGGTAGCGTTTTTTAAGCTCACAACCCAGATCGCACCGACGATGGCAACCGGATTGACGAATAGAAGTGCGATGCGTTGAAGCAATTTTCTGAGGCCATCGATATGAATAGGTAACTTGATCAGTTTACGTCTAACCAAAATCTGAATAATGTACCCCAATGACAACCCGAATAGAATGATACCGAATGAATAGATAAACTTTGACATGCAAATTCCTGTTGCTGTGGAATATTCGGCTACACCTTATGCAACTATGCCTATACAGTGCAGGTTATCCGTAAGGCAATAAAATTTCTGATTCTACCGTGTCGAAGAAAAATTATAATGCTGAATAAATATTGACAGATAGCTTGATTCCAATTTACATAATTTTCACTAAAATAATAATCTTTCTAAAAATAGGATCACCGGGGGTAAGGGAATGATAACTAAAGAACAGCAAAGAAATGCTCAAATCCGTTCGGCGGAGATGATCCGAACAGCCGGGATCAAGATCACTGAAGAAGAAACCGCAAGCATCGAAGTCGTCGATTTTGGTTTGAGCAACCTCGAAAAAGAAGGGGTTCAGGTGCTAACCCTGGTTCAAACCAAGCGGATCAGCATCAAAGTACTGGTGCTGTTTCCCAATCAAACCGAACCCGAGCACTGGCACCCGCCGGTGGGGGACGACCCGGGCAAAGAGGAAACCGTACGGGTGATCTCGGGAACCGTTTATTTCTATATTCCTGGAGAAGACACCTTCAAAGAGGGTTTTTTTGTGAATGGTAAAGACGATTGCTACACGATGAGAAACGAAATCATCATGAAGCCCTGCGATCAAATCATATTGCAGCCGGGCGAAAAACACTGGTTTCAGGCAAAGGAGAAAGGGGCGGTGATGTACAGTTTTTCCACCATCGCCCGCGATGCTCTGGATCAATTCACCGATCCGAATATTATTCGCATTACCAAAACAGTAGATTCAGAATCGGAGGCAAAGGATGGGTAAATGGGATCAGGAAAGAAAAGATGTTTTGGATTGTGCCAAATGGATGTCCGGGCATGGTTACTTTGGCGGTTATCGAGGCAGCGGAGGAAATATCTCAGTCAGGATCGGAAGCCAGCCGATCCTCGCGGTAACCCCTTCCGGTCGATCCTACTGGAATATGACCGTTGATGATATTTGCGTGGTGGATTTTGATTTAAAACCGCTTGAAGGACAATTTGTGCCTTCCAAAGAAGCAGCGATGCATATCGGCATCTACAAGCACCGTACCGATGTCAACGCTATTGTTCATACCCATCAGACGTATGCCAGTATATTAGCAGTGATTGACGAATCGATTCCACCCTTATTTGATGAAGAAACGAAAGCGTTCGGACCGGTGGTTGAAACCATTCCATATGCGATTTCGGGAAGTCAGGACCTGGTTCAAAACGTTATTAAAAAGTTAGGCAATAATTGTCATTGTTATATTCTTCAAAACCACGGCGCTCTGAATTTAGGCCGCAATATTGACCACGCATGGAAGAATACAGAGCTTTTAGAAAAAGTTTCACAGATTTATTATGCTGCCCTGATTACCGGCAGGAAAATCTCCACATTGCCCAAGGAAACAATTGATTATTTTAACAAAATGCGCGAATCCACGTAAAAAAACTGATATTCGATACTCGATGCGCGATTCTCGATCTTTCTTGAACCAACCCGCAATCCGCCTATATTTGTGCCATATGGCAAAATATAGGCGGATTGAGAAATGATAGAGGACGGGATTCAGAAGACAGAGGTCAGATGACAGAAGACAGAAGACAAAATTATTCGACTCCTACCAAAACATCCCGGACAAACGCCATGAATACGGCGGTTCGAATTCTGACCCATCGCGATCATTCAAGATATGAATTGAAACAAAAGTTGCAACAGCGGGGCTTTGCGAGCAAAGTCATTGAAACGGTGATTGGGGAGTGTGAACGTTTAAATTATATCGATGACCAAAAAACCGCCCGGATATATATTTCACAGCTTAAACGAAAGTGCTTCGGCAAACGGTATATCCGGATGGCCCTTAAAAAAAAGCGCTTGAGCAGTACCGCGATCGAAAATTTCCTGCTGGAGAACTACCCCGAGGCTGATGAACATGAAAATGCCGGCAAACTGCTAAAAAAGAAAATTAAGACATTTAATCGGGAAGAAGATGCCAAAAAAAGAAGGGACAAAATGTATCGGTTTTTATACTCGCGGGGGTTCAATAAAGATGTCATCACCGATCTGATCCGCGATTCAGTTAAATAGTTGATGGGTTGAATAGTTAATTAGTCAGAGGATTCAATCCATTATAAACCATTTAACAAATCGACTATTTGACCATTTAACTTTCATTTCACGAATGGACTCTTCAACTAATTTACCAATCCACCAATTTGGGCTAGCTGGCGATTTCTAAGACTTCTTCGGTTTTTTCGGTAAAGGATTTTAAAATCTGCGCTTGATCTTTGGTTAAATGATGAAACTTAATCCCAACGCCCCGGAGGTCGGCCCAAATAATTTCACCGATTAAGTTTAACGGTTTGCGATCTTCGGGAGACGAAAAATTAAGTATCATTTTCAACCCCCTGGTAAACAATTCGCTGGTTTCGATAAACGCGCCGGAGCTGCTGATGTCCAGAATATAGCTGTTGAATTTTTGTCCCTGAATTTTAAAATTGACGTTGATCAAGCAATCTTTTCGGGCTTGTTTTCTTCTGTCCTTTTTCTCGGTTTCAGGCTGCATTTCTTCCAAGTGCTTCATAAATATAAACCGCTGCTCCTTTGACATATCAATTGCCGTTTTCAACAAAAAGTTGGCCGTACTGCCGTTGCGAAATTGCTTGAAAAGATCACTTTGTTGTTTTTCAGACAGGTTGTTTATTAAATAATACAACCGAGCGACGATCTCATACTCATTTATTTTTAGATCAGAGGAAGATTCAGTGGTACATTCTTTTCTCAATTTAAATGACCGTTGAAGTGTTGATATCATATTTTGCTCACCTTCTTTCGCAAAACCCTGAAGACTCATTTATAGCGATCCAAAAGAGATGCAGATAGCGGTATAAGTAGCTTGATCGACAGATGAATTGAAGTTGCCGTACAATCCGTTTAGCAGGCCCGCGTATCAGGTTACCCCATGAGGCTGCAAAAAACATGCAAAAGGCCGGAAAACTTGTAATTCTATAAAATTTCAAATACTTAACCCAAATAAAACGCCTTGAAATTTTAAAGATAGTGTGAAATGAATGAATGAAAATTAGGGAATCGATTTCATAATTAATGAAAGGAAAAAGCGGTGACAAAGTTTAAGCTTTTTCGACTCAAAAATCAGATGTTCTTTTTTAATCTATTGGCGATTTCGATTGGTGTCTCAATCGTCTTTATTTTGAGCTATCGATCCATTTCTCCGCCGACACCGGAAATAGAGCGATTGACTTTTCGCATCGCACTTTTTTTTGAGCCCTTATGTTTTATTTTCGTGCTGATCGCAACGCTGCTATTCGAACGCCCCATCCGGCACTACCTGAATCTCATGGGCCGCAAAGAAGCGATCCCCCCGGAAATTGCAAGCAAAGCCCGCCGGAGACTGCTGAACGAACCCTTTTTTTTGATTGCCATTGATTTATTGTTATGGCTAGCGGCAGCAGCGGTCTATCCCATCTCTTTCTATACTTACAAAGCCGGAGAGATGATTATCGGCCGGGCCCTGTTTCAGAATATATTAATTGGATTGATTACCGTAACCGCTGCTTTTTTCATTTTGGAGTTTGTATTGCAAAAACTGATGGTACCCTACTTTTTTCCAAACGGCGGCCTCTATGTAACCCCAAAAACACTTCGTATTCGTATCCGCACCCGACTGGCTGCCCTTATTTTTGCCTGCAACCTGATTCCTTTTTTAGCCCTTATCGCAATTGTACGAGGCACCTATCGTGCCCAGGTAGATTCGTCCCAGCTTTTAGAGTTATTGAGACCGGCGCTTCTGACCAACGCCATTTTTGGGATCAGTGTCGGAATTGGATTGGCCGTGCTGGTGAGCGGGAATATCACACGTCCTTTAAAAGAGATTATTCAGGTTCTGAAAAGAGTCCGTGATGGGGATTTCGATCTAAAAGTCAGGGTTACATCCAATGATGAAATTGGCTATACAGGCGATGTGATCAACGAAATGACCGCTGGCCTGAAGGAGCGTGATAAAATGCGCCAATCCCTTGAACTGGCAAAGGAGGTCCAGCAAAATTTTTTACCGAAGACAGATCCCGAAATTGCCGGATTGGATATTGCGGGTAAAAGCATTTATTGTGAGCGCACCGGCGGTGATTATTATGATTACCTGGAAATGGGCGATTATCAACAGGGCAAAATTGGAATCGTTGTCGGTGACGTTTCCGGGCATGGAATTTCCTCGGCCCTGTTGATGGCATCTGCTCGATCTTCATTGCGGCAACGGGCTTTACTTTCGGGAAATATCGCCCAAATTGTATCGGATGTGAACCGGCAGCTGACAAGAGACGTGGAAGAATCCGGCAGATTCATGACCCTGTTTTGCAGTGAGATCGATACCCATAGCAAGCGCATTCGCTGGGTGCGGGCCGGCCATGAGCCGGCCATATTCTATGATCCGGTGACAAACACATTTGAGGAACTAAAAGGGCCGGGGATGGCCCTGGGTGTGGATGAAAGCTGGCAATACGAGGAAAAACAAAAGTCAGGATTAACCCGGGGGCAAATTATTGTCTTTGGCACTGACGGCATCTGGGAGGCCCATAACGCCAGGGGTGAAATATTTGGCAAGGAGTCGCTTTTTGAAATTATCCGTCAATATGCTGCCAAAAGTGCAAAGGAAATCGTTGCCGCCATAATTGATGCGTTGAATCGCTTTCGCCAGGACGCTATTCCGGAAGATGATGTGACACTGGTGGTGGTCAAGATTGATGACTAAGTGCTATCTTAAAAAACTATTATCGAGGACGAGGAGGAGCACGAGAACGAGTACGGGGTTAGGCAGCTTTTCTCTCGTAATCGTACTCGTCGTCGTCCTCATTCTCGTTATCTAACGTCTAATAGCTTCCTTAACGGCAAGACCTGGGGCCCTTTTGAACGGGCCTAATCCGCCTGCGGCGGACCGCATGTGGATAAACCTGATTAAATGATCTACTATTTCTGAGACGGGCGTACTATTATCAATTTGCCGTTCAATTAAAGCCGTTCAATTTAAAAAAGAATGCTGGCGTCAGAATTAAAAAATGAAAAATCGCAAGAATCGGGTGGCGACGCTATTTCAATTTGTCTATAGTTAATTTAAATTTCAAACCAGGAGGTTGTTTTAATGAAAACCGAGGCGTTTTCCCAGGCATCCATAGATTATGAGCGCATCGAGAAAGCCATCCAATTTCTGGCGGACAACTTTCATTCGCAGCCGAATCTAAAGGAAATTGCCGGCAAGATTCACGTGAGCGAATATCATTTCCAGCGCCTTTTCAGTCGCTGGGTCGGTATCAGTCCCAAACGGTTTCTGCAATTTTTAACCAAAGAGTATGCCAAGACCCTGCTGGAAAAATCGATCAATCTTTTAGACGTTACCTACGAATCGGGCCTGACCAGCCCCGGGCGTCTGCATGATCTATTTGTGTCCTGTGAAGCGGTGACTCCGGGAGAATACAAAGCCAAAGGCGAAGGCCTTGAAATTGCATACGGCTATCATGCCACGCCGTTCGGCGAATGTATGCTGGCGAAAACCGACAGGGGCATCTGCAGTTTAAATTTTGTTCAAGATAATGACCGGCGGCCGGTTTTTGCGAGTCTGGAAGATAGATGGCAAAATGCAACATTAATCGAGGACCCGGATGTCGCGCGACCATTTGTCAAACGGATTTTCAATCCATCGGAGGGGCAAAAATCAACTCCCCTTCATCTGGTTTTAAGCGGCACCAATTTTCAAATCAAAGTATGGGAGGCGCTGATCAAAATTCCCCTGGGTGCGGTGGTCTCCTATGAGGATGTTGCGGCCCACATCGGGATGCCCAAAGCCTCCCGTGCCGTTGGCAATGCGGTTGGCAGTAATCCGGTCTCATTTGTTGTTCCCTGTCATCGTGTCATCAGAAAAACTGCCGAATTCGGAAATTATGGGGGTGGGGTCGCTCGCAAACTGGCCATACTGGGCTGGGAAGCCGTCCAAAT
>CBDUUO010000083.1:0-9693 GCA_965370395.1 uncultured bacterium | reverse complement strand
ATACGAACTTGACAAGCAGAGTCCATTTTTCCTATAAAAGCTATCTCAGGAACTATTCCTAAAACCTATCTCAAAATAAAAGCGATTTTTTCACCAACCTATCCTTCTTTTTCAGCTCCAGGAGATTCTATTTGATATGAATCGGCGAACCTTCCTCAAGATTGCGGGTATGGGCAGCATTTCCCTGGCAGCCGGCTGCAGTCCTCCTGAAAAAAATCTGTTTTCTTTGGTTCAGGCACCCGACGACATGGTAACCGGCAAAGCCACCTGGTACGCATCGACCTGTCGCGAATGCCCGGCCGGATGCGGCATCCTGGCTAAAAACCGTGAAGGACGTGTAATCAAGGTTGAAGGTAACCCCCTGCATCCCATCAACAAAGGCAAGATCTGCATGCGCGGCCAGGCTGCCTTACAGGCCATCTACAACCCCGACAGGATCAAAACACCGTTGCTGAAGGAAAAAGATACGTGGCAACCGATCTCATTTTCAAAAGCCCAGGCCATTTTAAAGTATAAAACCCATGATGCGTCCCAAAACGGATCTGATCGCATCCGCATGCTGACAGAGGTCATCGGAAAAAGCCTACTGGCACTTTTTGCGGACGCTTTGACTCAATGGAACGCGCAGGCACCTTTAGTATACGAACCTTTTGCCTATGAATCCCTCAAAACAGCCAATCAAAAAGTTTTGGGGCAAAACGGTCTGGTTTCCTATCGCATGGAACAAGCAGATGTGCTGGTTTCTTTCGGGGCTGACTTTCTGGAAACCTGGTTATCTCCGGTTGAGTATGCCAGAAAATTTAAAGCCATGCATGCGCTTAAGGAGGATCAAAAAGCCCCGTTTTATCATGTGAGCCCGGTTCAATCCCTGACCGGTGCCAATGCCGACTACTGGATGGCATGCAACCCCGGCAGTGAATCCATCGTCGCCATGGGTCTGGTTCGTCAGGCGCTTGATATTCGTAAAGGCAAAAAACTGCCGTGGTCTTTCCACAAAGAACTGCTCAGGGCCACGGCACCGTATACCCAGGACCGGGTGCTGGAATCATCCGGCCTTTCTTTAGGGCTCTATGAAAAACTGATTATTGAGTTGATGGGTGCTCGCCAACCCCTGGTGCTGGGTACCGGAACCGGTGCTGGCGATCTAAACGGTCTGCAGACCAACATTGCGGCGAACCTGTTAAACCTGCTGCTGGACCCGGATTTAAAATTGTTGGATTTCAGCAATCGGCACCGTGTGGAAATCGCAGCCAAACGGTCTGAGGTGCTGCAATTTTTTAATCGCCTGAAAACGGATGCGGTTGACGTCTTGATACTAAACAATGTCAATCCGGCTTTTATTTTACCGCCCAATAGCGGGGTAAAGGAAGCTTTGGAACAGGACGACCTGTTTGTGGTCAGCTTCAGCAATTTCATGGATGAAACCTCACAACTCGCCGATCTGGTTTTTCCGGTCACCTTGCCTCTGGAAACCTGGGATGAATACGGCGGCTGGCAATCGGTCTACTCCACCCTGCAGCCGGCCATGGGTAAATTAACCCAGGCTTCCCATCCCCATATCGGTGATGTGATCCTGGATACCGCTTTTGGAAATGAGATACCGGCAGAAAATTATAAAGCCTATCTGTTTTCCAGACTGGTATCGCAGCGCAAAATTGCAGATGAAAAAGGGTGGGTACAGCTACTACAAACGGGCGGCGGATTTGATCCCGCGCCAAAATCCGGTGCGTCGCGGCTCAAACTGACACCCGAAGGGATAACGCATATTCTGGCGAAACCGGCGGAAGCTTCCGAATCGGATCTGACCTTCACGGCCATTCCTTCCATCCGGTTTTTTGACGGCCGAGGCGCCAACAAACCCTGGCTGTGTGAAATTCCGGATCCCCTGTCCCGGGTGGCCTGGCAAAGCCCGGTCAGCATGCACCCCGACACGGCCAAAAACCAGAATATCGCTCAGGATGATACCATTCAGATTGAATCCCGCTGGGGCAGTTTGCAGGCGCCGGTTTATGTCAATGAATTTGTAAAGCCGGGGCTGCTGGTCATGAGCATCGGCCAGGGACATCAAACTTACGGGCGCTATGCGGAAAACAAGGGCGCTAATCCGTTCGAAATATTGTCACCCGATGCGGATCAGGACTCAGACGGCCCTGTTTTTTCGGCAGATCAAATTAAGATCCGTGGGACCGGCCGAAAGATGAAACTGGCCGCAATGTACGGCAGCCGCACACAGCAGGGAAGGACATTTGCGCTGACCGTCAGCACGGCCGAATTAAGGCAGGGAAAAATTCCCCAAAGGACCGGTCTGACCATGGAAAATTTTCCCTTAACGCTGCCGTTGCCCGAAGGCTATGATCCCAAACGGGATTTTTATCCCCCCCATGATCACGAAAAATACCGCTGGGCAATGGTGGTCGATCTTGACCGCTGTATTGGATGCGGCGCCTGCTCGGCCGCCTGCTACGCCGAAAATAATGTCGGCATTGTGGGTGAAGAACGGGTCATCGAAGGCCGGGAGATGACCTGGCTGAGCATTGAGCGATATCAGGACCCGAATCAAAAGCAAAAGGTAACCTTTTTACCGATGCTGTGCCAGCATTGTGATAACGCCCCCTGCGAATCCGTTTGCCCGGTGTATGCGCCGCATCATTCTAAAGAGGGACTCAACAACCAGATTTACAACCGCTGCATCGGAACGCGTTTCTGCGCCCAGAATTGCCCCTATAAGGTACGACGGTTTAACTGGTTTGACTGGCAATGGCCCGAACCCATGAACCTGCAGCTGAATCCCGATGTGACTGTCCGCAGCAAGGGGGTTATGGAAAAATGCTCCTTCTGCATCCAGCGCATCAAGGTCGCCCACACCAACGCCAAAAATGAAAAGCGCATGATCCGCGATGGTGAAATCATCCCGGCTTGCGTGCAAACCTGCCCGACCGATGCGCTGGTTTTTGGCAGTTTGATGGACAAACAAAGTCGGGTCAGACAAATGGTGGATGATCCCCGGGCCTACCAGGCCATGGGTTATTTGAATACCAAGCCGGCGGTGATTTACCTTAAAAAAGTTTTACAGGGATTGTAGATGAACCACAAAGTCACAAAGGACACAAAGAAAAAAAGCGATTTGCTATCAAAAGAAATTATCGGAGCAGCTATTGAAGTACATAAACACTTAGGACCCGGCCTACTTGAATCTGCTTACGAACAGGCCCTTTGTTGTGAACTATCGCTTCGGAATATTGATTTTGAACGTCAAAAACATTTACCAGCTGATTATAAAGGAATTAATTTAGATTGCGGCTACCGAATAGACATTTTAGTTGATGATCTCGTAATTGTTGAACTGAAGGCTGTAGTAAAACTGGATCCTTTATTTGAAGCTCAACTCCTGACTTATCTAAAATTATCCCAACTGTGGTTGGGGATGTTACTCAATTTTAATGTACCCGTGATGAAACATGGTATTAAGCGAATTGTGAATGGATAAAAATTTTGTGAACTTTGTGCCTTTGTGGTTAATAAAGAAAGTTTAGATATGAGTCAGCTAACTTACGCGAGTATTGATCAAACCATCCTGAATACCCTATCCCGGCCTAAAAAATCTTACTGGGGAATTGTTTTTATCCTGTTTGTCGGGGTGCTCATCGGTGCCGCCTGCTGGGCGTATCAGATTTTTGTCGGCATCGGAGTCGGCGGTCAAAACAACCCCGTCGGCTGGGGCACTTATCTCATCAACTTTGTCTTCTGGGTAGGTATTGCCCATTCCGGTACCCTGATCTCTGCCATTTTACACCTGTTTCGGGCTGGATGGCGCAATCCCATCGCCCGGGCGGCAGAGACCATGACCGTTTTTGCGGTGTGCATCGCAGGGCTTTTTCCCTTCATCCATCTGGGGCGCGTCTGGCAGGTCTATTATATGATCCCTTATCCCGGTCAGAGACTCCTGTGGCCCAATTTCCTTTCACCCCTGATGCTTGATGTGATTGCCATCAGTACTTACCTGATGGTCAGTTCATTGTTCTGGTACACTGGATTGTTGCCGGATTTAGCGGCAATCAGAGACAGATCCGAAGGAAGGCGTAAAAAAATATTCG
Organism: uncultured bacterium; assembly: GCA_965370395.1. Taxonomy (GTDB): domain Bacteria; phylum Desulfobacterota; class Desulfobacteria; order Desulfobacterales; family JAHEIW01; genus JAHEIW01. Next base: position 5,599 of record CBDUUO010000083.1, on the reverse strand, counting down.
CGATTTTTTCCATGGGGTGGACGGGTGCCCATGAGCAGTGGCGGCATTACACCCGTGGCTATCTGTTCTTTGCGGCCCTGGCCACACCGCTCGTCATTTCGGTGCACAGCGTCGTGTCTTGGGATTTTGCGCTGGCAATCGTTCCCGGCTGGCACACCACCATCTTTGCCCCGTATTTTGTTGCCGGCGCCATTCATTCAGGGTTGGCCATGGTGCTGACCTTGATGATTCCTGTGCGTAAACTTTTTAATTACAAAGAAATCATCACTATGGATGTCCTGCAAAATGTGGCAAAGACCATTGTGTTCACCGGCCTGATCGTTGGCTTTGCCTATGCGACCGAATTTTTTATTGCCTGGTACAGCCACAACACGGTTGAAATCGAGCAATTTCGCTGGCGGGCGTTTGGTGATTTCCACTGGGGCTTTTACTTCATGGTCGTCTGCAATACCTTAATTCCACTCCTGTTCCTGTTTAAAAAAATACGAACAACGATCGCAACGCTTTTTATAATCTCGCTGATCGTCAATTTTGGTATGTGGTGGGAACGATTCGTCATCATCGTCGGCGGTGTGGCGCATGGATTTTCGCCCCATGCCTGGGGCTTATATGCACCGACTTTTATCGAATATGGAATCATGCTGGGCAGCTTTTGCCTGTTTTTCTTTCTATTTGTTCTGTTTGCCAAACATCTGCCATCCGTCTCCATGACGGAGATGAAAGAAACCCTGGAAGAAGGAGCAAGCCATGGCGCCTAGAAAATACATCATGGGGCTCTTTAAGGGTGAAGCGCAAGTGGTGACCGCCATTGATGAGCTGAAAAATTCAACGTACACATTCCACCGCGTAAATAGTCCATTTCCCAGTCATAAAATAATGGATGCCTTAAAGCTGAAAAAGAGCAAGGTTGGCTGGTTCACCTTGTGCGGGGGAATATTCGGATTTTTTGCCGGATTCGCACTGGCCATCTTTTGTTCAATCGAGTGGAATTTGATTGTCAGCGGCAAACCGATCATATCGCTTATTCCATTTTTTATCGTTGGATTTGAATTTACCATCCTCTTCGCGGTTTTTGGTAATGTGATCGGGCTGCTCACTCAGGCGCGATTGCCCAGCTCTAAAGGCATGGAATATTACGACCCGCGGTGTTCGGGTGAGCATTTTGGCGTTCTGGCATCCTGTGAACCGATGCAGCAGGATGGTTTGAAAGATTTTTTCCAAAAAAACGGAGGAGAAGTCAGGATCTTTGATTAGAACCTATCTCAAAAATGTCTTTTGCCCCAATATCTTTGTTGGTGCCTCGTTTCAAATCCTCAACATACAACAGTATGCCTCCGGTTTGAAACTCGGCCCCGCCGCGATCTTGAACCAAAATCCTATTTTTGAGATAAGTTCTAGACGTTTTATGATGGATTAACATGGCAGCCAACGAAACAAAAACGGAGAAGTCACCCAAATCGCCCGTAGGCTGGATATTCTTCGCCCTGGTCATCATCGGGCTGGCAACTTTCATCTACGGCATTTTGAGCCCACATCCGGAAAAAGCCTGGCAGGCCTATCTGATTAATTTTCTGCTGTGGTCTGCTATCGCCCAGGGAGCGGTTCTCTTTTCAGCGGTGATGCATATGACCAAGGCCCGTTGGAGTGGCCCGCTATCCGCTCTATCCGAATCCTTTGCGGCCTTCTTTCCGCTCTCCTTTGTGCTGTTTCTCCTATTATTTTTGGGGCGCTCCCATATCTTTCCGTGGCTGCATGAGGATTTGCATGGAAAGGAAGTCTGGCTCAATATCCCGTTTCTTTTCACGCGGGATTGCATCGGATTGCTGGTACTCTACGCAATTGGATTTGCCTATCTCTACAATGCGCTGCAGCTTCGATCGGATCCGAATCGTGCTCAGGGCGCATTTCGGCAAATAATTTACAAGGGTTGGATACGAAACAACCGCAGTCCCGAGCGGGTAAAGAAAAAAAAGACCATCTGGGCCGGGCTTTATATTCTGGCATTTACGCTGGTCCTGAGCCTGATCGGCTATGATCTGGTCATGAGTATGGACCCCCACTGGATATCTACGTTGTTTGGGGGTTACACGTTCGTAAAGGCGTTTTATATGGGATTGGGTGCCTTGATCATACTGGCAGCCATCACCCAGATCAGAAAAGGTAAGGCCTCCGGTTTGGAGCCATCCCATTTCCATGATATCGGCAAACTGTTTTTTGCATTTTGTCTGCTCTGGGCGGATTTTTTCTATGTTCAACTGACAGTTATCTGGTACGGCAACATACCCGAAGAGACCCATTACGTCATTGAACGTACCGTAATGGTTCCCTGGAGCAAGCTGGCCTGGACCGTTTTTATCATCTGTTTTATCATACCGTTTGTGATTCTTTTGAACAAAAAGGTGAAATCGAAACCGGCTTTGATGGCCATTCTATGCAGCGCTATTATCATCGGATTTTGGTTTGAGCACCTTTTGCTGATAGCCCCTGCGCTAAGTCATGGTGTTCATTCGTTGTCGTTGAGTGTTTCCGATGGATTGATTACGGTGGGCTTTTTCGGATTGATGGTTATTGCGGTGAGCTATTTTTTGAAACGCTTTCCGGAAATTGCCAGACCCGACAAAGAGCGTTCATCGGTTTGAATAAAAAAAACATTTTCTAACGAGGTATCGCACCATTGCGTAAAAATACAATTGCCATTTTGACGACCCTGGGCATGGGACTGTTTATTGCGGCGTTTATTATCCTTTTTTACACCCCGCCGCAAACCTTTATCGGGCCGGAGCAACCCATCCCTTTCAGTCATAATGTACACAGCGGTGTTAAACAGATTCAATGCCAGTACTGTCATCCTTACGTGGCCTACTCCAACCATCCCGGAATACCGCCGGTGGAAAAGTGCCTGCACTGCCACAACTATATTATTGCCAAGCATCCGTGGATCCAGGTAGAGCACCGCTACTTTAATACCAAAACGCCAACGCCATGGGTAAAAGTCAACTATGTGGCCGAGCATGTCCTGTTCAATCATCAACGCCACATCAACAGTAAAATCGCCTGCCAGGAATGTCACGGACAGATCGCCGAATTGCACCGCCTGCCCCATAAAAACTGGCGAATGGGCATGTGCCTGGAATGCCATCACAAGAAAAATGCCAACGTCGACTGCTGGCTGGCATGTCACAACTAGAAAGTTATTGGTTAATGGTTATTTGTTTTTAAGATAAAACATCAGTACCTGAATTTTTCACGAGTCGGAGGCTTCCATTAACTATTAACAGCGCGACGCGCTGGGGAGAACCAAATTTGTCGACTGCAGAACAAAACGTGCAAACGAGCAATGCAACAGCCAAGGCATTCACGCTGACTGCTGCATTTTGGTTTGCCGCGGCAACCAGTTTCGGAATGATTGCCGCGGGTTACCTGATTGCGCCCGACTTCCTGGCCAATGTCGAGTACATCCATTTCGGCCGGATGCGACCCATGCATATTAACGCCGTGCTGTTCGGGTTTGTCACACCGGGTTTTTTGGCGGCCGCCTTTTACTATTTTCCCAAATTGTTGCGAACCGAGCTATTCAGCCACAAACTGGGTGTTTTCAGTGCAATTTTCTGGAATATCACCGTTGCCGCCGGCATGATCGGAATTTCCACCGGGCACACCCAGGGACGGGAATATGCGGAATTACCATGGACTGTGGACATCATGGTGATTATCAGCTTTGCTTTAGTGGTGATCAACATCCTCATGACCATTCGGCAACGTCAGGAACCCATTTTGTTCGTATCCATCTGGTATACGACCGCAGCCCTAATACTGACATCTATTACCTATTGTCTGGGTAACGTCATCTGGAAACCGGATACCGGAGCCCTGCTGGGCATTCCGGATGCGATCCTTTTATGGTTTTATGGACACAACATTTTCGGGCTGCTATTGACGCCCATGGGCCTGGCGATTGCCTACTATGTGCTTCCCATTGCCACCCGCAGCCCCCTATACAGCCATACATTGTCGCTGCTGGGATTTTGGTCGCTGATCATCGTCTACACCCACATCGGCACCCATCATCTGCTGCAGGTTCCGGTGCCCACCTGGCTAAAAACCATATCCATCGTTGACAGCGTCGCCATGGTGATCCCGGTCATGATCGTTCTGATCAATCTGTGGTACACCATAAAAGGAAAGCTGGGTGAAATTCATGCCGACATCGGGGCCAAATTCGTGCTGACCGGCACCATTTTTTACTTCTTTGTCAACATCCAGGGCTCGATGATGGCCCTGCCGCATGTGCAGCGTATCACCCACTTCAACAATTGGGTGGTCGGTCATGCCCACATCGGTGTACTTGGGTTTGCCGGCATAACGGCTCTGGGGGGTCTGTATTTCATTCTGCCCAAAATCACGGGTAAACCGCTTTACAGCAAATTCCTGGCCGACGTCCAATACTGGCTGGTGCTGATCGGCGTTACCGGCTTTGCTGTCGTTCTAACGACCGTCGGATTAATCCAAGGCAATGCCTGGTACAATGGTGAAACCGTCTATCGGACATTGCCGATGATTCAACCCTATTACATCTTAAGGGCGTCGCTGGGAGCATTCATTATGATTGGCGCCTATATCGGATTATACAACGTAATTCGAACGCTGTATTTCAATCGTGGAGCTGCAACATGAGAATGACTCCAACTGTCATTATCGTGGGCATCCTGGCCCTGCTGGCGGCCATTACCCTGACAGTGGTCTACTGGCCGTATGCCACACGTGATATGACACCGTCTGATATATTTCGACCCCGAACGGCCGTTGAAAATACCGGACGCAAGATTTACCTCGAGAATGGGTGCGTCTACTGCCACAGTCAGTCCATTCGAGCGATCGATTGGGGCCACGGGGCGGAACGCATTGCCCAATCCGGGGACTATGTTGCCGATGAGCCTGTGGCGTTGGGATCTCAGCGTACCGGCGTGGATCTGTCCCAGGAAGGCGGTGAACACCCGGATGACTGGCATATTACCCATTTTATCAATCCGCGCTATACGCGACCCAGCTCGATCATGCCGCCCTTTGAATGGCTGGGTAGGCAACGCATCAATACACTGACCCGGTATATACAGAGCCTGGGATTCCAGGATGCGGACCGGCGCATGCAGCGCCAGCGCTACTGGAAAAAGGAGGCCATCAAAGCCTATGAGGCCGGGCCCGATGAGAATGTCCGCTGGCTGGCGGAAATGGTTCCGGAGGGTTGGCGCAGCATCCCCAATCCCTATCCGAGCTCCGAGGCCAGCCTCCAACGGGGTCAAAAAATTTATCAGGTTTTTTGTATCGGCTGCCACGGCCCGATCGGCGACGGCATGGGGCCGGCCCAACCGTGGATTTATCCGCCGCCTCTTAATTTTACCATCTTAAAGGGCCGCGGCATTACCGGCGGCATCCTGTATTACCAGATCATGAACGGCATCACCGGTACCGCCATGCCGTATTTTAAACGTGATCTGGAATCCCAAAAGATCTGGGAAGTCGGCGACTACGTGGCGGTTTACTTTATCAATCAAAGTGATGCGAATACAGAACCGCGCGGTATCGACGCGGCCTGGGAACC
>CBDUUO010000082.1:0-9746 GCA_965370395.1 uncultured bacterium | reverse complement strand
GGTTTTGTCTTGAGCTTCATTCGGGTAATCGCTTTATCTTCAGCCTTGGTCATGTTTTGCAGCGAAAGGGTTAGATAGATTCTGCTGCCCAGCGTTAAACCTACTGTAAGAACGACTGAAACCAGTGCATATATGGCGGCTTTACGCCAGCTAATCGTCATCAAACCGGTGATGGCGCAGGTGGCCATCAAGGTAAATGCCACCAGGTTCATGGCCGCCAGCAAGGTTGCCAGGCGTCCGTTGATGATACCGGTCACCAGATACAGTTGAAAGGCATCGGCCGGAATCTGCAGTAAATCGAGCATAAAAGGAACGATCACATCGACACTGCCGAAAAAGCTGAATAAACCGGAAAATATGAAATTGGGATAATCCAGAAAGGAAACCGAAGATCCGTAGAACCAGCCGGCAAACAGAATAAACAGCAGCATAAGCAGCTTGCCCAGATTCGGAAAATTAAAGGAAACCGGAACAATAATATCCACCGAAGAATCGATTTCACTGTGCTCCAGCCGGTAATCTTTAAATAATTTTTTGCAGTTTTGAATGAGCACCGGCAGGATGATAAACAGGTTGCCGGTGGTAAATCCGGTAATCAGCGCGTCTTTCGAAACCCCAACGATATCCTTGTACCTGAATGGCGTAAACGCGCTCACCATTAAAGGCAGGATCAAGAAGGTCAACAAAAGGGTCCCCAGCAGAAACGTAATAAAATAAACCTGCAATCGTCCGAACTGCTCCACCGTCATGGTACCGGCGGCGCTGGCGGAGATGGCGAAAACGCCGATGGGCGTCAGAAAAACGATGTAATTGGCCACTTTGATAAGCGCATCGGATAAAATGGAAAGTGGTTTTAGGATGCCCTCCTTTTCTTTGACACCCATGAGGGCGACTCCAACGAAAATACTGAAGAGCACAACGGCCGGTACCACATTATTGGCCAGAGATTTGAAAGGATTGGCGGGGATATATAAATCGACAAAATCGATGTGTTTTTGGGGCGCTATCAAACTCGTGCTGAAAAACGAACCGCTGTCTACCTCCGGAAAAGCCAGCGGCAGCACCAGAATCATAAAAAATCCCACCGCCCAGAACAGCAGCAGTAAAACTCCGGCCTACGTGCCAGGGACTTGGCCTGCACTAATGACAGGCTGCCGATTCCGGTAATCAGAGAGACCACAATATAAGTCTATCCTTATGGATCAGCAAGGACTGTTTTTCAGCCCCCTTCATCGTTTCCAGAAGTAATATTTACGGCTGTAATGCCTCTCGGGGTCTCCTCTGTCCGGTGCATCCGGTTTAGTCATTATCGGTGAAATTAAGCAAAAGATTGCTTCGTCGCTCACGCTCCTCGCAATGACAGTACGAAACATTCGCGGGTCATTGCGACCTGCCCGCCATCGCGAGCCGCCACGTCCGCCATCGGCTGCGCCTCAGGCAATGCCGGGCGGGCTCAGGCAAGACGGGCGGGGCGAAGCGAAGCAATCTCAACCCTCTGGTATCTCACCGAGAATTGCATCGGGTTTTAAAGGTTGACTTGCCAAACGATTATTATTATTTTCAAGACCAAATTAGCCAGATGATAGAAGATAGAGCGCAAATCCGGTCAATATAAACTTGAGTCTAGTAATTTTTTTCTTTGCAAAGGGGAGTGAAAATGCCGCCTTCAAGCTTTTGCCTGCAATTGAAACGAGCAACCATCTTTTTATTAACGGTCCTCATTTCCGGAGTTTTCAGTGGCTGCGGTGAAAAAAGCGAATACGTCGAGCCCCCGGCGCCGGAAGTAACGGTCAGCAAACCGCTGGTGCAAAATGTAACCGACTACCTGGAATTTACCGGAACCATGAAAGCGATCGAAGAAATCGAGATTCGCGCACGGGTCGAGGGGTTTTTAGAAAGCGTGCACTTTGAAGATGGTGACTTCATTAAGGACGGCCAATTACTTTTCATCATCGACCCCAAGCCGTATAAGGCTGCAGTGGAAAGTGCCCGGGGCCGGCTGGGCAAACACCAGGCCCAGCTTGGGCGTGCCCAAAAGGAATACCAGCGTAATTTGACGTTGTTTAAACAGAATGCGGCTTCCGAAGCCAATGTCGTCAAGTGGAAAAGTGAGGTGGAAGAATCCAAAGCGGCAGTGGTCTCGGCCCAGGCCGCCCTGGATAAGGCAAAGCTGGATCTGGGTTATTGCACCATCCACTCACCCATCAGCGGGCGTATCAGCCGCAAACAGGTGGATGTCGGCAACCTGGTGGGCGCCAGTGAGAATACCCTGCTGACGACTGTGAGAAAAGCGACACCGATTTATGTTTATTTCAGCATTAATGAACGCGACCTGCTGCAGCTAATGAAAAAGGCCAGAGAGGAAGGCATTACTTCAGATAAACCGGACAAGATACCCTTGGAATTGGCACTGCCCAATGAAACCGGTTACCCCCACAAAGGCCATCTGGATTTCGTGGATTCAACGGTTGACCCGAATACCGGAACTATGGAGCTGCGCGGCGTTTTTCCCAATGACGGACCTCCCTATGTCCTTTTAGCCGGTTTATTCGCCCGGGTTCGTCTGCCCATCGCCGAGCGCGAAAATGCATTGCTGGTAACCGAGCGCGCACTGGGTCTCGATCAGGGGGGGCGCTACTTGCTGGTGGTTGGCAATGAGAATAAGGTGGAGCAGCGTTACGTCAAAATCGGCGCGCTGCGCGACGGCATGCGGGTGATTGAAGACGGTCTGAAGGCGGAAGATTCGGTCGTGGTTAAAGGCATCCAGCGCGCCATCCCCGGTGCCAAGGTTACGCCCCAGCAGGCCCAGGCCGCCAAGCCCGCCAAAGAGGCCGAACCGGCTAAAGAATCTGACAGCCCATCTGCCGAACCATCAAAATCGTCTTAGCCCGGGCAAAAAGGGTATTAACCACAAAGAGCACGAAGAGCACAAAGAAAATTGAATAACTAGTTTTAAGACCCTTCGTGACCTTTGTGCCTTTGTGGTGATACATATATAAACACAAAAAGAATATTAACCACAAAGTGCACAAAGAACACAAAGATAATAAGAAGATAATTGAAAAAATAGTTTTGAACCCTTCGTGACCTTCGTGTCCTTTGTGGTGAAAAATATTTTGCCGTCAAGTATACAGCAATTATTGTCCAGCAACTAAGTAGGAGCAATACCAACCATGATCTCAAAGGTATTTATCGAACGACCCATTCTGGCCACCGTGGTTTCCCTGGTGATCGTCATTGCCGGTGCGGTGGCCTTCGGCACACTGCCCGTCGCCCAGTATCCGGAGATCGCCCCGCCGATCGTGCAGGTCAAAACCACTTATCCCGGTGCCAATGCCGTGGTTTTAGCCGAAACGGTGGCTTCCCCCATCGAACAGGAAGTCAACGGGGTGGAAAACATGCTGTATATGGCTTCCACCAACGCCAATGACGGCACTTATACATTGGACATTACCTTTGCGGTGGGCACCGATATTGATATGGCGCAGGTGCTGGTCCAAAACCGGGTGAACACTGCCGAGCCCAAACTCCCCGAGGAGGTCAAACGTCAGGGCGTAACCGTCAAAAAGCGATCGGCCAATATCCTGATGTTTATTGCCTTAAGCTCACCGGATGAGCGCTACGACAGCCTCTTTATTCACAATTACATTACGCTGCGCATTAAGGACGAGTTAGCGCGCCAGAAGGGCGTCGGTGATGTGAGTATCTTTGGTGCTGAGGATTACAGCATGCGCGTCTGGCTGGACCCCAACCGGCTCAAAGCCCTCAACCTCACCACCCAGGATGTGATCCAGGCCATCGAGGAGCAAAATATTCAGGTGGCCGCCGGGCAGATCGGGGAACCGCCGGCACCACCCGGTCAGGACTTCCAATACAGCATCAACACCCTGGGGCGCCTTGCCGACCCCGAAGAATTTGCAGACATCATCATCAAAACCGCCGAAGGCACCCGCGTCACACGGGTTAAGGATGTGGGGCAGGTGGAACTGGGCGCCAAGACCTATAACACCTTTTTTGAGACAAACGGCAAAGAAGCCGCCGGCATCAGCGTTTATCCCCTTCCGGGCGCCAATGCCTTGGAAACCGCCCAGGCCATCAAAGATACCATGGAGCGACTGGGCCAGGCCTTCCCTGAAGGACTGGAATGGGCCATCCCCTTTGACACCACCCTATTTATCGAACAATCCATCACCCAAGTGTATCAAACCCTCATCGAGGCCGCCATCATCGTTTTTATCGTCATCTTCATTTTTCTGGGTGACTGGCGGGCGGCGGTGATTCCAGGGGTTGCCATTCCGGTTTCCCTGATCGGTACCGCAGCCGCCATGGCCGCACTGGGTTTTTCCATCAACATGATCTCTTTGTTCGGACTGGTATTAGCGATTGGTATTGTCGTCGATGATGCCATTGTGGTGGTGGAAAACGTCAGCAAAAAAATGGAGGAGGGTCTGAGCGCCAAGGAAGCCGCCATCAAAGGCATGGCGGAAATCACCGGACCGGTGATTGCCACCACTCTGGTGTTGGTTGCCGTTTTCGTGCCCACCGCCTTTCTGCCCGGTATCTCCGGACAGCTCTACCGGCAGTTCGCCCTGACCATTGCCGCCGCCACCGTTTTCAGCTCCATCAACGCCCTGACCATGAGTCCGGCCCTGTGCGCGCTCATTTTGCGCCCCCCTGAGCCGGGAAAGAAGCAAAACTTTTTCTTACGCGGTTTCAACCGCGCATATGGCGCGAGCGAGAACGGTTACGCCCGCATCGTCGGCGGGATGGTGCGGCGAACCCTGATCATGGGGGTCGTTTATATCGGACTGATTGTGCTTTCCGGCTGGAGTTTGCTGTCGCTCCCGACTGGATTTCTGCCCATCGAGGATCAGGGTTATGCCATCGCCGCTTACCAGCTGCCGGATGCCGCCTCCCAGGAGCGCTCGCGTGAGGTAGTCAAAAAGATGGATGCCATCATCTCAAAGACGCCCGGCGTGCAGGATTGGATCACCGTCGGCGGCTTTTCGGCCCTGGATGAGACCAATGCATCCAATGCCGGCGCGCTTTACATCGTCTTCGAAGATCGCGCCAAACGGGAGAAAGAAGGTCTCAGCCAGGACGTAATTCTGGGAAAGCTTCAGAGCGAATTTCGCCGGATTCAGGAAGCATCTATTTTTACGGTCCTGCCGCCGGTCATCCAGGGCCTGGGCACCAGCGGGGGGTTCGACTTTCGCCTCCAGGACCGGGGGGGGATCGGTTATACCCAGCTTCAGCAGTGGGCGCGCCAGATCATTCACGACGGCGGGGCCCAATCCGGCCTGGTGGGGCTGTATACCCTCTTTCGGGCAGACGTCCCCCAGATTTTTATCGATGTGGATCGCACCAAGGCCAAAACACTGGATATTCCTTTGAATGATGTTTTCGGCACCCTGCAGACATTTCTGGGGTCGGCCTATGTTAACGATTTTAACAAGTTCGGGCGTACCTACCAGGTCAAAGTTCAAGCCGAACCCCAATTTCGGGTCCAGGCCAAAGATATCAACCAGCTTGAGGTACGCACCAACAGCGGCGAGATGGTGCCCATCGGCACCCTGATCAATGTGGAGGATTCGTTGGGCCCCCAGGTGGTCTTCCGCTTTAATCTCTACCCGGCTGCCACGATTGGCGGAGCGCCGGCACCGGGTTACAGCTCCGCGCAAGCCCTGGTGCTCATGGAGCAGATGGCCAACACCAAACTTCCGCCATCCGTGGGCTTTGAATGGTCCGGCATATCCTTTCAGGAAAAGCAGGTCGGAGGCGAAGCCCTCCTCGTTTTTGCCCTGGCACTGACCCTGGTGTTTCTGGTGCTCGCCGCCCAGTACGAAAGCTGGTCCAGCCCGGCAATTATTATTATGGCCGTGCCGGTGGCCCTGCTGGGCACCGCCATCGCCCTTGTGATGCGCGGCTTTGACAACAACCTGTACACCCAGATCGGAATTGTGCTGTTGATCGCCCTGGCCAGTAAGAACGCCATTCTAATCGTCGAATTCGCCCGCGAGCTGCGTGCCCAGGGCAAAGACATCGTTGAAGCCGCGGCGCTGGCCGCCAGGTTGCGCTTTCGACCGGTTTTGATGACCGCTTTTTCATTCATTTTCGGCGTGCTGCCGCTGGTGTTCGCCTCCGGCGCCGGCTCCGCCAGCCAGCAGGCGGTGGGCACGGCGGTTTTCGGCGGCATGATGGCCTCCACCGCCCTGGCGGTCTTGTTCGTCCCGGTCTTTTTTGTGATTTTTCAACGCTTGAGCGAATTCAAGCGCAAGCCCAAAGGAGCTGTCAAAGAACCCCCGGCCTAAGCATCAAACAATTAGGCAAAAATACCTCAAGGGTCGGGGAGTTTTTTCATCGCAAGCTTGTCATTCCCGCGAAGCAGACTGTGTCATAATGTCATTGCGAGGGAGTGAAACGACCGAAGCAATCCGATGCAAAGCATCGTCCCGAGCGAAGTCGAGAGATCCTTCGATTTACTCAGGATGATCCGCCATGGCGGATCAGATTGCCACGCTCCCTGCGGTCGCTCGCAATGACCAAAAGGAATTTCGACACAGCCTGGAAGGCGTGAATCCAGAAATGTTTTGCTGAAAAAGCCGGGTGCCCGCCCCCCATCTTCACGGGGCAGGCTCTGCGCGGACATGACGGTAAAACTCCCCGGCCGCTCAAATACCTCTTAACGATTAGAACACATGAAAGATCAATTCTCAGAAAGCAAGTCGATAAAAAAAAAGATAATGCACCGTGTCTGGTTCTGGATCTTTATTGGCCTTGTCATTGTTGGGGTTTTGTTTTTCATCATGCTGCCCGTTGGTATCGATTACGGCATCGAACGCTATTTGAAGGCCCAGGGTGCGGATGAAGTCACTTTGCAAGATGTGGACTTTAATCCCCTGACCGGTCGAATGACTTTAACCAACCTAAATGTGCAAATCGGGGCGCAGACGGTCCTTAACATTCCGGAGGCAACCTTTATTATTAGGTGGTCAGCGTTTATCCGCAAACGTTTTGTTCTGGAGCGTTTCACCCTCAGCGATACGCAATTGACTGTCAAGGAACTTGACGATGACCGCTGGCAAGTTGGCGGTATCATCCTGCCCGATAAAAAAGAGACTTCCGAGCCTTCTTCCTGGGATTTTGGCCTTGAGCAAGTAACGGTCAAAAACAGTGAGATCAGATTGATAAGCTCTTTTCTGACCTCGGACTTAAAAATAGAACTGGCACAACTCTCAAAGCTGAACAGCTGGATGCCTGAAAGCAACGCCCGGTTGGAATTCACGGGGCAGTTGAATGACGGTCAGCTGCAGTTTCAACTTGACGTTTCACCGTTCGGCAATGACGTAATGGCAGCCGGCCAGGTCAAACTGAAGGGCTTGTCCCTGGCGCCATTTGCCCAATTATTGAAGCCCCGTTTTAAAAGCCTTGAAGGCCGACTGGACGCCGACCTGAACATTGAAACCCGCCAGACGTCCGACACCGGTTTCAGCCACCACCAGAAAGGTCTCCTGAATCTATCTCAAATCCGTACGCAGATTGGGGATAGCGACTTCTCCAATGAAAACTTTGTCTGGGATGGGGCTGTGCGCATCGATATTCCAAAATCTGTTGAAGGGTTGAAGATCGCTGCAAACGGCAAGCTGGATGGATTGGAAATGGCCATGGTTTCCAAAAATGAGGACCTGCAGATCAAGCAAAAAGGCTTGAAGTGGAAGGGCACGGTTAACTATGAGCAAACCCCTGCAAACACGAATTTAAACATAGAGGGAGCGCTAAGACTTCAGAATGCAGAGCTGAATACTCCGGACGTGAAACTGGCAGAAGAAAAGCTTGATTGGAAGGGTACTGTACAATTATCTTCTACGGAAAAAGCCGGTGAACAACGCATCATTGCAAACGGAAATCTCGCTAGTGGTCCGTTGACAATTAATCTACTGCAAGAGAATTTGAACCTCAAGCACGCCGGCCTTGATTGGCAGGGAAAACTCGATTATGCGCAGGAGAAAACCAGCACTAATATAAATGCAGACGGTCAGATGCGTCTTCTTGATGTCAAAATGGAATCTCCGGAGGTAAATCTTGCCGAAGAAAAGCTCACATGGAACGGGACCTTTCAATTTTCCTCAAAAGCAGAAACGGATAACCAAAGGATCATAGCAGATGGAACGCTCGACGGCGGCCACCTGTTAATGAACCTGCTTGATCAGAAGCTCAACTTTGAACACACCGATCTGGCATGGAAAGGCCGGTTGGACTCGGGCGAAACCAATGATCTTAATTCCCTATCAGCAGAAGGTGATTTTCGCCTTAAAGATGTGCAAATTCATTATCCGCAAGCCAATGTGAACTTGCTTAACTCGGATGGTGTCGCCCTTAAGACAATCAAAGTTAAGGGTATAGATGATGTAAGGATTTCAGACGTCACATTCAACGGCCTGAATCTGGTGACACCGGTAAACGCCGCAAAATCATCTTCCGCACTAAAGCCTTTGTTTAGCACTCAAAAGGTAACGATTCAAAACATCCAACTGACAAAAAGCAAAGATCTTTCAATTGCCGCCGTGAAACTGAAAGACTTAACGGCCTCACTGCACCGCAATAATGAAGGGCAATTGTCAGCTATTAACAGACTGGAAACCATTCGGACTGATCTCTTTTCATCTGATCAAAAAAAGCAAACCGCTGCCAAATATCAGGTAAAATCTAAAACAGCTTCTAAAAAGCAACCCACTGACTTTGGGTTTCGTATCGGGCTGTTTGAAATTAACGGGAGCAATGTGTTGCAATTCACAGATGAAAGCGTCAGCCCGACTTTCAGCATTGATCTGAAAATACTGGAGGCGCGTCTTTCCAATCTCGATACCGGCCAGCCGGAGCAGCCCGCGTCCGTCAAGCTGCTGGTTTCTGACGGAGAAAACGCCCGCCTTTCCCTGGATGGCAGCATCCAACCGTTTGCCGAGCGACTCAACCTCGATTGGGTCGGTAAAATCGAGTCTTTAGAATTGCCGCCCCTCTCACCGTATGTCATCCAAAGCACCGGATACAGTTTTGTCGGCGGCGAAGTGTATGCCGACATCCCTTTAAAAATTACCCAAAACGAGCTTGACGGTAAAATCGACCTGACGCTATATAATCCCAGGGTAAAAAGGGTAAAAGCGGAAGACCCTGAAAAAGAGAAGAAGGGGAAAATTCAACTGAATATGCCACTCGATTCGGCCTTGAAACTGCTGCGCGATAAGCAAAACAATGTAAAACTGAAAATCCCCATCAGCGGTGATATCAGTGATCCGGAGTTCAGCGTTGCCGATGCCATCAACAGGGTATTGGCCCAAACCCTTCAGAAATCAGCCGTTTCGTATTTAAAATTCATGTTGGGCCCCTATGGCATCGGCATTGCTGCCGCCGAACTGGCAGTTAAAAGCGCCTCAAAGATTCGTCTCAATCCCATACCATTTGCGCCGGGAAGCGCTGAGCTCGATGAAGCTGCAATCGATTACCTGCAAAGAGTCGCCGCTATCCTGAAGGAACACCCGGCGGTGCAGGTGAGCGTGTGCGGTGTAGCCACAGAAATTGATCGCGCCGCTCTGAGCGGAAGCCCACCGACGAAAGCCGGGGCTCAGCCGGCTGCCCCCAAGGACGACAAGGGGGATAAAGATAAAACCCGGTCTCAGAAAGAACCTGCTGCGTCAGCGTCAACAGACCCTGCCCTGCTGGCACTTGCCAAAAAGCGCTCTGAACGTATC
>CBDUUO010000081.1:0-9814 GCA_965370395.1 uncultured bacterium | reverse complement strand
TGTCGGTGTTATTTGGGGTTTTGGTGTTTCCCTGCGGCTAGGGCGCGAAGCTTATCTGCGCCTTCCGGCATTTTAATCTTAGCAAGCCTATCCATAAAATGACTATCTTCCGCGTAACGGACACAACTGTTGCGCATCTCGGGTCGAAACCACAAGAAGAAATTGTACAATTGGGCTTCGGTCAGCCCAGGGAACATGGCGTTCAGCTGCTCCCTGCCCAACTCGCTCTGAGCCATGGTCAGTGTGTAGCAGGCATCGTGAAACAAATTCAGCAGGTGCGTGCAACCCTCATGAGCCCGCTGTTTCAATTCGGCCAAAAGCCCCGCTGCAACACGACGTCCGATGATGGGTTCAAAAAACTTATGCCCATTCCGGCAAAACGTATCAGGAACTTTAGCCATTTCGTAATCGATCATTTTGATTCGCAACGAGGGTTGATCGACAACCATATTAATTCGCATTTCATGGGTTCCATCTGCCATCTGGGCGATCACTCGAAATTGTTTACCGGACGGCATTAGGAAAACATCAATATTCTTTCCGCGAGTGCACAATAATCTTTCTTGGCTGCTATATTCTTCGTTTGCGCTCATCGTGTCTGCTCCTTTCCTCATCGCTCCCGTTCGAAACCATTAGAAAACCCTTTACAACTCAGGGTATAAAATGGAAACATCAACTACAATCAATAGGATTCACTATTTTGGTGTAGTGATAATTAACTAAGGCCTTGGATTTATAATCACAATGACGTATTCTGATACGTAGGCCTTCTTTATTTTAACCGATTTGCATTTATCGGGAATATCAGCTAAAGGTAGCAGAACCAAAACGCCAACGGAAAAGGGTTTAATGCCATGAACAGACATCTGGTTGCGATTGTTAAGTATGAAAGACCTCTGGAATCGGTCAAGGAGGTGGTTGGTTTATGCCATGGCTTGGAGCATCTGCCGGCAAAGGCGAACGTCTTTATTAAGCCAAATATTGTTTTTTGGAACCGAAAAGCCACCTTTCCGAAGTGGGGAACCATCACAACATCAAGAGTCGTTGAGGACATGGTGGTCTTATTAAAGGAATGGGGTGTCAATCGGATTATCATCGGAGAGGGCATGGTGCTGACCAAACCCAAAGACAAGCTCACTCCGGCGCATGCGTTTGACAGCCTTGGATATACGACGTTGCAGAAACGATATGGCGTAAAATGTATCGACATTCACCAGCGTCCTTTTGAAAAAGTGGATCTGGGCGCGGGCGTGGTCCTCAATTTCAACAGCGATATTCTGCAAAGCGATTTTGTGGTAAATCTGCCGGTCCTGAAGACCCATATGCAGACGGTGGTCAGCTTAGGGATCAAAAACCTTAAAGGTATGATCGATATTAATTCGCGCAAAAAATGCCACACCACGGGCCCGGAATTGGATCTGCACCATTATGTGGCCAGGCTTGCCAACAAAATACCGCTTTCGTTAACTGTGGTGGACGGCATCTATTCCAATGAATTGGGACCCCATTACGGCGGGAATATCAGACGCAGCAATCTGCTGCTGGCATCGACCGATGTTCTGGCGGTCGATATGGTGGGGGCCGCGATCCTGGGCTATAACCCGTCCCAGGTTCCGCACCTGGTCATTGCCGCCCAGGATCAGAGCCGCCCGCTTGATTTGTCAGATGTGGATGTGGTCGGCCAGAAAATTGAGGATGTGGCATCGTATCATGATTACGCTATCCCGTATGACGACGAAAAAAATCTGCCCCTCAAATTTGCGGAAAAGGGAGTCAAAGGTCTTTCCCTTGGCAAGTATGACCTCAGCGTGTGCACTTACTGTGCCGAAGTCCTGCCGCTGGTAATTCCCTATCTTTACATGGCCTGGAAAGGCGAGCCCTGGGATGATGTCGAGGTGCTTTTCGGCAAAGTACAGCAGCCGATTCCCGGTAGCAAAAAGACCATCCTGCTTGGCAAATGCATGTACGCGGCTCACAAGGACAATCCCGATATCCAGGAGATGATTCCGGTCAAGGGATGCCCGCCGACCCTGGAAAGCATCCGGACGGCTTTTGACAAGGCCGGCATCGATCTGGGGCCGTTGTTTGGCAATACCGAAGCCCTGCTTTCAGGTTTAATGAACCGGTATAAAAGCAGACCGGAGTTTGAAGAATCATTTTACCGCATCCAGGGTGAGGAAGCCACTACCCCCCAACGTGAGGAGCAGGACGCGCCTCTCGGCCAAAGAGAATACCATCCCAGCGCGGGCGCGCTTTTCGCCGAGTCCCTCAAAGAACACGGAACCGAGATGGCGTTCGGCGTTCATGGCGGTGAGCTGATGAGCATCATCGATGCCATGAGCCGTAAAGGGATCAAGCTGATTACGGTACGGCACGAACAGACCGCGGTATATGCTGCGGAGGCGTATTCCAAGGTCACGGGCAAAACCGGCGTGTTTTTCGCCAACAGCGGGCCCGGTGCCGCCAACCTCGCCAGCGCCTTGCAGCAATGTTATATCAGTTGCTCACCGGCGCTTGGCATTTGCGGCGGTACGATGGCGGGCCACGAACGGTCCTACACGGCCCTGCCGTTTTATGCGGAGCATATGTTTGCCCGTATCACCAAATGGACCCAACGGATTAGCGGCGATTTTTCGGTCAAGCATTTTATCTCCAAGGCCTTTAAGGATTCCCAGGCATATCCTAAAGGACCGTGTGTGGTGGAATTTCCCATGTCTTCCATGTCCGGTACGACAACGACACCTACCCTTTACACCATGTCAGCCCGAATGCTGGAAAGACCGAACTGGCGCGGCACCGAAACCGGCCAGCCCCTGCCGCAACCCGGCGGCGACCCGGAGCTGATTGAAGAGGCCGTCGTCAAAATCTGCCAGGCCAAGAAGCCGCTGATCCTTGCCGGTGACGGCGTGCACTGGTCCGGCGCCGGTAAGGAGCTGATCGAGTTTGCCGAATTGGCCCAGGTGCTCGTCACCGGACGACGGTTGGGGCGCGGCGCCATGCCCGAAACGCATCCGCATCATATCGGCTGGCGGCTGAATCGCAAAGAGTTACGCGAGTGCGACCTGCTGGTGTTGATCGGCATGAAGGTCGGCATGTTTGATTCCGCATTTGGGCGGGGCTGGCCCAAGTGCATCCAGATAAACGAATCGCCGGAGCACATCTGGGAGTTCCTCAAGACGGACTCCATAATATTGGGCGGTCCCAAAGTGGTGCTGAAACAGATGATGCAGTGCATGCGAGCCAATCACTTAAAACCGCCGGAATCAAGAAAGGCATGGATCAGCAGAGTGCAGCAGGGGCAGGAAGAATATGACGCCCAACTGGCGGTTAAGGCCTTGAAATATAAAGACCACAACCCCATCCACCACGGCTGGCTCTGCAAAGCGGTTTGGGACACGTGTGAGGAGCTCTACGGAGGGATGAACCGCATTATCATTGACGGCTTCACGATTTCGGGGTTTATCCCGCCATTTCCCAAAGCACGCTATTCGGGCCAGATCATGGATGCCTCCGAGCACGCCGGCGTGGGGCATGGCATTGGAATGGCCATCGGCGCTGCTCTGGCCGATCCGGATGCCCGCAAATATCCCATAATATCCTTGATGGGTGATGGCGGGATGGGCGTGGCGGGATTTGACATCGAGACGGCTCTGCGATACGAGCTTCCCATCGTCTATCTCATCACCAATAACGACGGCTGGCTCACCGGTTTAAAATACAATTTTTACGGCAAGGGTTGGGATGCTTTGGGTCCCCAGGACCGGCGCTACGGCCATGAGTTTCTGCCCGGAATCAAGTATGACAAGCTTTCCGAGGTTTTCGGAGTCCATGGTGAATTCGTTGAAGCGCCGGGAGAATTCCGCCCGGCCTTGGAGCGCGCCTTGAAATCCGCCGGTAAAGGCAAAACCGCCGTCGTCAATGTCAGAGTCGACCCGACGCTGGTGAGTCCGGCCATGCATCAAATAGGCCTCCAGGCCCAATTCGGCCATGTGCCCTGGAATGAGTTGCCCCGGCGCGGCAAAGCCATGCGGCGATTTTATCACTTCATGTTTCCGTGGGATGAAGCTGGCGTCCCGCCGGTTCAAGCCCCGGACCCCTGGGAACCGGTCGGGGAAGACGAGATGGAGCCTTAGATGGAACTGCAGAAATACTGCCCCCATAAAGTCGTCAGCGCCCAAGAGGCGTTGGTAAAAATTAAAATGGGCAATCGTGTTTTTCTGGGCACCGGGTGTGGCGAGCCCCAGCATCTTATCCGGACGCTAATCGAGGAGACGAATGTCCAGGATGTGGTTCTTTATCAGATGTTCTCCGGTACTTTATCCCGTTATGTTAAGGACGACCGGTTTTTTGAGCGGTTTGCGCTGAAGTTATTTTTCATCAGCGTAGCAATGCGTACCACGGCCTTTGAAGGCAAGATCGAATATATCCCCGTTTATCTCTCGCAAATTCCGCAGCTGTTCACCAGCCACGCTATCGGCCTCGATGTCGCCCTTGTTCAGGTATCTCCACCCGACGAGTTTGGCTACTGCAGTTTAGGTATTTCCCTTGATGTGACTAAAGCCGCTATGGAAAGTGCCGAACTCGTCATTGCCCAGGTAAACCCCCGGATGCCCCGAACATTCGGAGACAGTTTTGTCCATTTAGATAATATCGATTATTTGGTCTGGCATGAAATGCCGCTGTTAGAGTATCTCCCCAAAATTGGGGATCAGGATGTGGCGCGTCGAATCGGATATTATGTTTCCCAACTGGTGGATGATGGCGCGACACTCCAAATCGGGTTCGGATCGCTGCCCTATGCCATTTTAAAGCATCTGGAGAATAAACGGGATTTGGGACTGCATACCCAGCTGATAACCGACGGTTTTTTACCTTTATTTGAAAAGAAAGTCATCAACAATAAAAAAAAATCACTTGTTCCGGGACGCTCGGTTGCCTCCATGTGCATGGGGACTGAAAAGATATACCGATATGTGCACAATAATCCCCAATTCTATTTCCGCACATCGGATTTCGTAAGCAATCCCACCATCATCTCTCGCAATGACAACTTGATATCCATCAGTTCAGCTCTGGAGGTCGATTTAACCGGCCAGGTTTGTTCGGATTCGCGCGGGTTCATGTTTTACAGCGGCATTGGCGATCAAGTGGACTTCCTGCGTGGAAGCGCCATGTCCAAAGGCGGCTATTCCATCGTTGCATTGCCTTCCACCGCCCAAAACGGCCGAGTATCACGCATCGTACCCCACCTGAGTCTTGGGGCAGGGGTAGCCACCACCCGTGGCGATGTGAATTACGTCATCACCGAATACGGGATTGCCGAGCTGCATGGCAAGGGCGTGTACCAGCGGGTGATGGAATTGGCTCAGATCGCTCATCCCGATTTTCGTTCGGAATTGATCGAGGTGGCCAAACGCCGTCATTATATTTTCCCGGATCAGCTTCCCCCCTCCTTTGACGACCTGATCTTTTTGGAAAACTATAAAAGCACCCGAGTTTTCAAAAACGGCGAGACTGTCTCGTTCCGGCCCCTGCTGCCATCGGATGAATTTGCCTATCGCAATTTTTTCTATTCTCTGCAAGAAGAGACCATCTTTCGCCGATTTTTCTTCCAAATGGATCTTTTTACCCATGAAGTCGCCCAGCAGCAATGGTCACAGATCGATTACCGAAAAAATATGACCCTTATCGGTCTGGTGCGAAAGGGGGGGGATAAGGAAATTATCGCCGTCGGATCATATGGAGAAGGCGATGGCGATGGCGTCAACGCCGAGGCGGCGTTCGTGATCCGCGAGGATTTTCAGAAAATGGGGATAGCATCCTATCTTCTCGATGAGCTGGAAAAAATTGCCATCGAAAACGGCTACAAAGGCTTTGCGGCATCGGTGCTAAAAGAAAATTCAGTGATGATCCACGTGTTCAAGAAAAGATATCCGCATGCCAAAGTGACCTTAAGCCCCGGGGACGAATATCGGATTCAGATGGATTTTTATGATGCCATCGAGAATCCGAGCGATTGGTTGGGGTAGCGGTTGTGCCCCACAGCTTGGATGCTGGTTGTGGATGAATCCTGCTGCAGCTTAGCGGTTATGCCGCGTTATTTCAGATTTACCCCTCATCGGTGCGAGACCTTTGCAAAACGCCCCTTTTCGCCCAATTTGGGCGGAATTATCCGGCCAGAAAATGAATAAAATTTATTTTATTGAATATGATTATCATGTTGACATTATATTAACAATATTAGTATAGCTATGCGGCCGGAATGGGCACTGGATTTATCGGCGCTGAAGGCCATGCAGCAACCCTTCAAACAGCTGCATCCTGCGGTGTTGTGAGGAAAATAACAGAATGGATTTAGATTAAATTGCATTAGCAAAAAGGAGGAGATATGCTAGATAAAAAACCAATCAAAGAAGAGACGGCAACCGATGAATGCCTTTTTAGTCAGGAGCACGTCAAAATTATCAAAGAGAACTATGAAGACTGGTTTAATAACAGTCTGCGTGATGCGGATCGTGAAACGGAAGGCAAATATTTTACCCACTCCGGAATTCCCATTAAACTAATTTACACGCCGGCCGATCTGGAAAATATCAATTATATGGAAGACATCGGCTTTTCCGGACACCCGCCCTATGTGCGGGGAGTATATCCCAATATGTACCGCGGACGTCTGTTTACCGTACGCCAGTTGGCCGGTCTGGGGGCACCCGAGGATTGCAACGAGAGGGTCTGCTACCTTATGGATCACGGGGCTACCGGCATAAGCATCCTTTTTGACCTGCCCACGATTCGCGGTTACAACTCCGACGATCCCGAAGCAGAAGGCAATGTCGGCGCCTGCGGCGCGGCCGTGGACTCCAGCTGGGATATCGACATCTATTTCAAAGATATTGATTTAGCCACGGTCAGTTCGTCGATCGTTACCCATCTGCCCAGCACCAGTCTGGTTATTCCGGCCATGTATTTTGCGGTGGCCCAAGATCGGGGAACACCCTGGGCCAATCTGGCGGGTACGTGTCAGAATGATTTTATCATGGAGACCTGTGTCGGAAGCGCGCCGGAAATTTTACCCCCAAAAGTTTCCTTCCGGATGCAGTGCGATGTGGTCGAATGGATATGTAAAAATATTCCCCGCTTTAACCCCATCAGTTTTAACGGTTACAACCTGCGTGAAGCCGGAACGGATGCAGTGACCGAGGTCGGCATCGCCGTCGCTAATGCCATTGCCACGTCTGAAGAACTGATCAGAAGGGGTATGAACATTGACGAATTTGCCCCGCGCATGTCATTTTTCTGGGATCTTCACAATGACTTTTTCGAAGAGATCGCCAAATGCCGGGCCAGTCGGAAAGTCTGGTATAAGATTACGAAAGAACGTTTCGGCGCCCAAAATCCCAAGTCGATGCTTATGCGCTATCATGTGCAGACCGCCGGGATTACCTTACCGGCCACCGAGCCACTCAACAACGTTGCACGTTCAGCCATTCAAGGACTGGCTGCGGTGATGGGAGGCTGTCAATCATTGCACATCGACTCCTTTGATGAGGCCTATTCAGCACCCACCGAAGAAGCAGCGCTGGTTTCCCTCCGCACGCAGCAAATTATCCAGGCCGAGACCGGGGCTTGCAGCACAGTGGACCCGCTGGCGGGCTCATACTACGTTGAAAAGCTCACCGACGAGATGGTTAACCGCATTTTTGACTTTGTTCAAAAAATTGAGGACATGGGCGGTCTTGTCCAAGCTGTTGAGGATGGTTGGCTCCATCGCGAAATCAGCAATTACAACCATGAATACCAAAAGAAAATCGAAAGCGGTGAGATGAAAATCGTGGGCCTCAATTACCAGCAGTCCGTGGATACCGACAGCACACCCATCAATATTTTTGAATATCCGGAAACCTATACCCGGCAAAAAGCAAAATTGGACAAGCTGCGCAAGGAGCGCAACGACCAGAAAGTTAAGGAGTGCCTGGATGTTCTCAGAAATAAGTGCCACAGTGAGGAAAATCTGTATCCGTATTGTTTAGAAGCCGTCCAGAATCTGGTAACACTCGGCGAGATTGAAGAACTTTTCAGGGAAGAATTCGGTCTATGGACCTTCCCGCTGGTATAGCCACACATCCAAATTTATCCCAAAGCGGGATCGCTACAGAGGAGGTAGATGAATAAAATGGAAAGAAAAATAAGGGTGGTAATGGCCAAATTGGGTTTGGATATTCATTGGCGTGGCGTTTATCTGGTGTCCCAATTTTTAAAAGATGCCGGGATGGAAGTCATTTATCTTGGCAACAAGTATCCTGAGCAAATTGTAGAGGCGGCCATCGAGGAGGATGCGGATATCGTCGGATTAAGTACCTTGGGGGGGAATCACCTAACTCTCGGACCAAAGGTTGTTAAACTTCTCAAAGAAAAAGGACTGGAGCATATTTTAGTATATATGGGCGGGGTAATGCCGCCCAAAGATGCAGTTGCCTTGGAGCAGGAGCACGGTATGGAAAAGGTCTTTTTGCCCGATACACCGATGCAGACCATTATTGACAATATTATCGCCAGAGTGAATCTGAGTGCTTCCGACTAGTGCCCATCGATAAGTGGCAGTTGTCCAGGGCAGCCCTGCCGGTTTTTTGCAGTTCCTGATGTCGCCTTGCGATGGCGGCGGTTTCCAAAATAGTGCCTGATGCGTGATGTTGTCAAACTCCCGTTTTCGCTGAGCGGCGCTGTCCGAAACGCAAATCTGCCCTTTACATAAGTGGGTCCCACCCGACAGAAAGATGTTACCATGGAACGTATTGATGAAACCATTGCAGCGGCTTTAAAAGGTGAGAAGATTTCCACAGCACGCCTGATATCCTTAGTGGAACGTGGCGATAAGCATGCACCGTATATTTTGCAAAAAATCTACCCCCACGCCGGTAGGGCCTATTACATTGGGGTTACCGGTGCTCCGGGCGCCGGCAAGAGCACAATGGTGGATAAGTTGGTGAAATGGTTTTGTAAGAACAATTATTCGGTGGGAATTATCGCGGTCGATCCCAGTAGCCCATTTTCGGGCGGTGCTTTGTTGGGTGATCGTATTCGGGTGAATATCAAGCGTAAAGAATATGATTATTTTTTTCGTAGCATGACTGCCGGAAACATCACGGGCGGCTTGTCACGGACAACGCGGGAGGCCGCCCGCATCCTGGCTGCCAGCGGCCGAGAAATTATCATCATCGAAACCGTCGGGGTAGGGCAATCTGAGCTCGATATTGCCAAAGCGGCGGACACGGTCGTGGTGATGATGACGCCGGAGTCGGGTGATACGATCCAGATTATGAAAGCCGGCTTGATCGAGATCGCCGATATTTTCGTCGTCAATAAATGTGATCGCCGAGGGGCGGAAACCATCGCCCATGGCCTGAAAGCCATGTTGGATCGCATCGAGAAAACGATGGAGTGGCGACCGCCGATCTTTATGACATCGGCCTCTTTAAACCAGGGGATTGACGCCCTTTATGCGGGCTTGTGGGACCATTACAATTATTTAAAGACCGATAACAAACTTGAACGCCGGCGCCGCGGACAGCTGGAGGAAGAATTGAAGCGTCGTGTGGAGCTGGAGTTCGCGCGGTTGCTTTGGCGTGAAATTGACAATGATGATCACCTCGACGAAATTCTGCAGAATGTCTGTAACAATAGTATCGATCCGCAAAATGCCGCTCGTAAAATTGTGGAGACATGGCTGCAAAAAAAATAAACGCGTATGAAAATTGCCGAACAGGCGACGAACGACAAGCACCCCCCATACGACCATAAACGTTTACTGAACTTA
>CBDUUO010000080.1:0-9872 GCA_965370395.1 uncultured bacterium | reverse complement strand
TGGAGAAGAGAAAATCATGAAAACAAAAGAATCAATCCGTATTTTTCTGGCAGATGACCATCCGTTACTGCGGACCGGTTTGAGATTAAGCCTTGACCATAAAGAAGATATCGAACTCATCGGGGAAGCCGAGGATGGTTATAGCGCTATTGAAAAGATACAAGCATGCCAGCCTGATGTTGCTCTAATTGATGTGGATATGCCGCGATTGTCGGGTATCGGTGTCATTCGGATTTTGCGAAAATCGTTTCCCCAAATGAAACTCATTGTTTTATCCACTTATAACGATGAAAATTATATTCAGAAGGCTATGGAGGCAGGAGCTGACGGTTATGTGTTAAAGTGCGTAGGGATTAATGAACTGGTAAAAATCATCAAGTCTATTTGGTTTGAAAAACCGGTGATATCCCCTTTTCTTGTCAATTTGACCTTCGGATATACGAAGATCGATCAGGAGGAACAAAAAGAACTAGACGCTTACCTTACTCAGAGAGAAAAAGAGGTTCTGCAGCTCGTTGCAGAAGGAAAAGGTAATAAAGAAATTGCTGATTTGCTTTGCATAAGCACCGAAACCGTGAAAAGTCATGTAAAGAACATTTTTAAAAAGTTCAGGGTAAAGAATCGTGTTGAAGCCACTGTGGAAGCCAGGAAAAGGAGATTGGTAATTCACTGACGCCAAAATCCAAATATTCAGCTCCCGTATACCTCTCACTCCCTCTAAATTCCCTCCAACGGGGGACCATTTTTCCCCTTTTTGCGGGATTGTTATTCTTGTCAGGACTTGTTTTAAATACAACGCAGCGAATTTTTATCATTTTAGGTCCGTTCCCATATAGCCCGCATTTTAAGAAAATTTTTTAGCAAAACCTTCTTTATGATTCTAAATGCCCGTCTGCTCGTGGGCGCAGCAAGAAGCGGTGTTAAGCTGCCTTCGTTAAAGAATACCTAGTCGTATGGAATTCATAACCATGTTAATTAGTTATGGTTTTCATAAAGGTGATAATAGGAAAGCTAAACTTCAAACCATCTACCACAAAGGAGGTATAAAATGAGTCGGATGTTGCTTGCACCCGGGCGGTATATCCAAGGGGTCGATGCAATCAATGAAATCGGTTCCCACGCCGCCAATTTGGGGTCTAAAGCCCTGCTGACTGGAGGAAAGAGAGCCTTGTCTTTTTGTAGTAAGGCAATCCAGGCTAGCCTTGGGGAAAAGGAGATTGGCTGTCACGAGGAAAAATTTACGGGAGAGTGCTGTGACACTGAAATCAATCGGCTGATAGAAGTGAGCAAAGCCAATGGAACGGATTTTGTCATCAGCGCCGGAGGTGGCAAGGTGATCGATACCGGAAAGGCGGTCGCACATGAGATGAAAGTTCCGGTGATTATTGTTCCCACTATCGCGGCAACAGATGCGCCTTGCTCAGCCTTATCGGTCATCTACACGGATGAAGGGGTTTTTGACAGATATCTGGTATTACCCAAAAACCCGGATTGTGTATTGGTTGATACGGCTGTAGTTGCACAAGCGCCGGTAAATTATCTGGTTTCCGGCATGGGCGATGCCTTGGCGACTTTCTGGGAAGCGGATACGTGTGCTAAGAGTTGCAAACCCAATGCTTTAAACGGTTCAACCCCTCCCACCCTCTCTGCTATTGCTTTAGCGCGCCTATGTTACGATACGCTGTTGGAACATGGCCTTCAGGCTAAACTCGCAGTCGAGAGAAAGGTGGTAACACCGTCTGTTGAAGCAATTGTGGAAGCCAACACCTTGCTCAGCGGTTTGGGTTTTGAAAGCGGTGGTCTTGCCGGTTCACATTCTGTGCATAACGGTTTTACAGTTCTGGAAGCATCGCATGGCAAGTTGCATGGTCAAAAAGTGGCATTTGGGACACTGACTCAGCTTGTATTGGAAGGACGTCCGTCAAAGGATATACAAGAGGTGTTAAATTTTTGCCACACCGTTGGATTGCCCGTTTGTTTGGAGGAATTGGGTATTGATAACCCAACAAAGGAAGAAATTCGACAAGTAGCTGAAGCGACAACAGCCGAGGGTGAAACCATTCATTCAACCTGGTTTACCGTAACCGCGAGTTTGGTTGAGGCTGCAATCTGGGCGACAGACGCAATGGGACAGGAATTTAAAAAGGGGGCATAATAATGGCATTACTTCCAGTATCAATATCAATCGGTATTTTGTGCGGACTTTGGTTTCAGATGACCATCTGGATACCCTGGCTGATTGCTTGGGCGGGTTTTGCCGCCTGGGCAAGTTTCTATTATGCCGGAGGGGACAAAGCAGCTCTACCAAAATCCATCGCAGCCAATGCGGCAGGTATGTTGCAGGGAGCTATTTTCTTTTTTTTGTGGGTGAAATTCGGAGCCGGAAACCTGTGGCTTCTTTCAATCTGGATCGGAGTTTTCTGCTTTGTTATGACCATTGAAGGGAACATCCCTATTCTCGCGGCAATCCCGGGGCAATTTGTGGGCGCTGCCGTATTTTTCGGGAATCTTGGGGCACATAAGGGCGATATCTGGGTTACCCTGCTGAGCACAGCCGTCTGCATGCTAATCGGGAACTTGGCCGGTTTGTTGTCTGCCAAATTACCTGATATGTTTAAGAAAAAAGAAGTTGCTACAGCGACAGAGTAACACAATTGACCGGAGCAACTAGGGTGTCGAGGGCTTATTAGAGCTCTCGATGCCCTTTTATGTTCTATTAATAAAACAGGAGGATCTTCGAATGGTTAAAGAAGCTTTAGGAATGATCGAAACAAGAGGCCTGGTCGCCAATATTGAAGCATCGGATGCAATGGTTAAGGCGGCCAACGTGGTTCTAACAGGACAAAGACAAATCGGAGCCGGCCTTGTGACTACTATGGTCCGAGGTGATGTAGGGGCAGTCAAGGCGGCCACCGATGCGGGGGCAGCTGCAGCTGAGAAGGTGGGTGAAGTGGTATCCGTACACGTCATCCCCAGACCTCATCAGGATGTTGAAATGATTCTGCCCAAAAAACCTTCAGATAAATAAAGGTTTTTCGTGCCATTCATAGATTAATCGGACAAAACCAGGAGGAATTTCCCGATGGAAGAACAATTGATCGATAAAGTCCTAAAAGAGGTGATGAAGCGGGTGGGCGCTCCTTCTTCTGGCAAGGCAACCCCCCCGGAACCAAACAAGAACAATCCTGCGGAAAACACGAATAATTTTGCCGTGTCAGCCGACTTGGCACAAGTCACCGAATTCGTGGGTGTAAGCATGGGAGACACAATGGGAATCGTTATTGCCAACCTGGAGCCCGCCATTCACGAGCTGCTGGAATTTGATAAAAAATTCAAATCCATCGGTATCATTGGTGGGCGTGTTGGTGCGGGGCCTCAGTTGATGTCGGCGGATGAAGCGGTTAAGGCCACAAATACAGAAATTATACGTGTTGAAATGCCACGGGATACAAAAGGTGGGGCAGGCCATGGGAATTTAATCGTTTTTGGTGCAGAGGATGTTTCGGATGCGCGTCGTGCGGTAGAGGTAACCCTTGATGTTTTGCCAAAGTATTTCGGTGATGTTTACGCCAATGATCAAGGTTACACTGAAAATCAGTATTCCGCCAGGGCCAGCACATGCCTCAACAAGGCATTAAACGCCCCTGTCGGTAAGGCGTTTGGTTTGATTCTTGGAGCACCGGCGGTCGTGGGGATGTTGATGATTGATACGGCTGTTAAAGCGGCAGATGTGGAGGTGGTTGGCTATGGTTCACCCAGTCATGGTACCTCCCTGACCAACGAGGTATTTATTTGGGTCACCGGAGATTCCGGGGCAGTGCGCCAGGCCGTAATCGCCGGCAGAGAAATAGGGAATAAACTCTTGTGTGGTTGGGGTGAAGAACCCAAATCTCTATCGACACCGTACATATAGGGGGTGACAGGAAATGGGTAAAAGACAAAAGCGTTTTGAAGTGTTGGCCGAACGTGCGGTCAACCAGGACGGATTTATCAAGGAATGGATTGATGTGGGTTTGGTAGCCATGGAGAGTCCCAACGATCCGACCCCTGGTATCAAGATAGAAAACGGGACTGTGTTGGAAATGGACGGCAAGCGCCGGGAAGAATTTGACATGATCGATACCTGGATTGCAGACCATTGTATCGACGCCGCTGTAGCAGAAGAAGCCATGGCTATAGACTCTCTTGAAATTGCACGCATGTTGGTGGATATCAACGTACCCAGAACTGAGATCGTAAGGCTATCCGTTGGTATGACGCCGGCCAAATACGTTGAAGTTCTAAAACATATGAATGTCGTCGAACTCATGATGGCTATGCAGAAACTACGGCCAAGACGCACACCAGCCAACCAAGCTCATGTGACCAATCTAAAGGACACACCGGCACTTCTGGCTGCCGATGCTGCTGAAGCCGGTTTCCGGGGTTTTAGTGAAATTGAAACTACGGTTGGCGTCGGGCGTTATGCTCCTATGAATGCGCTCTCCCTTTTGGTCGGCGGACAAACGGGCCGACCCGGGCTCATGGCTCAGTGTGCGGTGGAAGAGGCTCTAGAACTTACCATGGGTATGCGCGGTCTAACACATTATGCGGAAACCGTTTCGGTCTATGGAACCGAACAGGTTTTCGTTGATGGAGACGACACCCCTTGGTCAAAGACGTTTTTAGCGTCCGCATAT
The DNA here is from genome assembly GCA_965370395.1 of uncultured bacterium. GTDB lineage: Bacteria > Desulfobacterota > Desulfobacteria > Desulfobacterales > JAHEIW01 > JAHEIW01. The sequence goes on along the minus strand of CBDUUO010000080.1, from coordinate 5,193 downwards.
GCCTCTCGAGGTCTCAAAATGCGTTTTACTTCCGGTACCGGATCTGAAGTTCAAATGGGTTATGCGGAAGGAAAATCGATGCTCTATCTAGAGATTCGCTGTGTGATGATCACCAAAGGAGCAGGTGTCCAAGGGCTCCAGAACGGCTCAATAAGCGTAATCGGGGTTCCCGGATCGGTTCCTTCAGGTATTCGTGCGGTGCTGGCGGAAAATGTTGCCACCGTATTCAACGATCTTGAGGTGGCGTCAGGCAATGACCAGACCTTTACACATTCACCTATCCGCAATACAGCTCGCATGCTGATGCAATTTCTACCAGGCACCGATTTTATTTTCTCTGGCTACAGCTCCGTTCCCAACTATGACAACATGTTTGCCGGTTCGACCCATGACTGCGATGACTATGACGATATGCTCGTCTTACAGCGAGATCTTCAAATTGATATGTCCTTACTCCCGGTCAAAGAAGAAGACGTTATTGCCATACGTAACAAAGGAGCCCGGGCTCTGCAGGCTGTTTTTAATGAACTGGGACTCCCGCCCATTACAGATGAGGAAGTGGAAGCTGCCACTTACGCTCATGGCAGCAAGGACATGCCGGACCGCAACGTACCTGAAGATCTTCGTGCCATCGAAGAACTCATGCAGCGTGGGACTACAGCAGTAGATGTCGTACGCGCTTTGGCGAAAAACGGATTTAATGATGTGGCGGAATCGGTGCTCAATATGCTGAAAGAAAAGGTAACCGGAGACTATCTTCACACTTCGGCCATCTTTGATGAAAACTTCAACGTGGTGGCTGCCGTTAACGATCTAAATGATTATAAAGGGCCTGGTACCGGATACCGTCTTGAAGGTGAAAGATGGGAACTTTTAAAAAATATTCCGGCAGCTATCAGTCCTGAAGACGTCTAGGACTGCCTAATGGAGGAAATCTAAGATGAACATTACTGAAGATATGGTAAAAGAAATTATCCTCGAAGTATTAAAGGAGATGCAAGGGGATGAAAAGACAGCAGCAAGACAGGCAGGAAGCGCACCACAACTTCAGTTTCAGGAACTTGGGACGGCAAAAGTCGGAACGAATAGAAATGAAGTCGTCATCGGCGTTCCACCAGCCTTTGGTGTCGCTATGACCCAGACCATCATCGAGATTCCGCATAAAGAAGTGCTCAAAGAAATCATGGCGGGCATCGAGGAAGAAGGTCTCAAATCTCGTCTGGTCAGGGTAAATAAGACGGCCGATGTGGGGTTCCTCGCTCATGAAGTCGCCAAACTGAGCGGGTCAGGAATTGGCATCGGCACCATCTCCCGCGGGACGACTGTCATCCATCAGCGGGATTTAGCCCCACTCCAAAATTTGGAACTGTTTTCTCAGTCGCCGCTTGTGGAGAAGGAGACATTTCGGGCCATCGGACGTAACGCAGCTAAATATGCCAAAGGAGAGCAACCCAACCCTGTACCCGTCCGCAATGACCCCATGGCTCGGCCCAAATATCAAGGGCTGGCAGCATTGCTCCATAACAAAGAGGTCTTGTATGTGCGGCCAGACGAATCGAGCATGGAATTAACGGTTCAGCTATAGTCGGTCGATGGCTTATGTGAAGAAAGCTTTATCATTTTCCACGAAAGAATCGATAGCGCTATCTTATTTGAACCACTATCCAAGGAGGAAGAGCACATGGCTCAGTCGAAAGAAATTAACATCTCGCCGGACCTGGTTGCCGAAGCAGTAAAACGGGCTATGGCCGCTCTGGGCAAGAGGCCTGGACAGGAGACACTTACGGGCAACCCTGCTGGAAAACTTGAAGCCGAAAAGGACTACCCACTGGGAACCAAACGACCCGACCTGATAAAATCAGCCAGCGGATTGGCCCTTGAGGACATTACGCTTGACAAAGTGGTATCCGGACAGATCGGTTTTGATGACGTAAAAATTCGTCCTGAAACTCTTGAGTATCAAGCCCAAATTGCTGAAAATATTGGGAGACCGCATCTTGCTGCCAATCTTCGCCGGGCAGCGGAAATGACCAAAATTCCCGATGACCGGATACTGGAAATTTATAATTCGTTGCGCCCCTATCGGTGCACCAAGCCGGAGTTGCTCGACATCGCCAACGAGCTTGAAACAAAATACAACGCGAAGATATGTGCGGCCCTTGTCAGAGAGGCGGCTGATGTTTACGAAAAACGAGGTCGTCTGAAACAGTAAAAGGGGTTGCTGACGTATGCCGTACATCGCTGGAGTGGATATCGGTAACAATTCAACGGAGGTTGCTGTCGCTGAATTTACCCGATCAGGCGAAGCGCGGATCGTTTCCAGCTCGATCGTAAAAACGGTGGGCATCAAGGGAACCGTTCGGAACGTCCTTGGCGTCATTGATGCCCTGGACCGGGCCTTAAGCCCTTTAGGGATTCCACGCAAGGATCTCGGCATTGTTCTGCTGAATGAGGCTACCCCGGTTATCGGTGATGTTGCCATGGAAACAATAACGGAGACTGTGATCACAGAATCCGCCATGATCGGCCACAATCCGTCTACACCGGGGGGGATGGGATTAGCGCTCGGAACCACCATCATGCTGGAAGATATGGCATCTGCTTCCCCGGATAAGCAATGGATCGTGGTCATTCCGGGCTCAACAGAGTTTCGTGTGGCGGCTGAGCAACTGAACAGGGCCCTGTCTGCGAAATTTCAGATTACCGGAGCTATTGTTCAGAAAGACGACGGAGTGCTCATTCACAACAGGCTGCATCATTCCATTCCCATTGTGGATGAAGTCGTTCATATTGATCGCGTCCCCGTTGGAATGCCGGCAGCGGTAGAGGTAGCAGCGGTCGGCAAGACGGTAGCGAAGCTTTCCAATCCCTATGACATTGCTACCCTGTTTGAGCTAACCCCTGAGGAGACCCGCAACATTGTCCCTATTGCCAGGGCTCTCACAGGAACACGGAGTGCCGTAGTCATTAAAACCCCCCGTGGCGATATTCAGGAACGTCGAATCCCGGCAGGTAAGGTTAAACTCATCGGCCGACATCAAAAAGTTGACATTCAGATCGATGAAGGTGCTGAGAGCATCATGGAACAGGTGGTGAAGGTATCACCACTTCTGGAAATACAAGCTGAACCTGGAACCAATGTGGGCGGTATGTTCGAAACGGTTCGCCAGGTAATGGCCGATCTGACAGATCAGCCCGTCAGCGCCATCCGTGTCCAGGACATTCTTGCCGTGGATACGCTCGTTCCCCAGAGAGTACGAGGGAGTCTGGCGGGTGAATACTCTCTTGGCAATGCAGTTGGATTGGCAGCCATGGTTGAAACCCAAAAACTGCCCATGCAGCGATTGGCACGAAAGCTGGAAGAAGAAATCATGGTACCGACAATTGTTGCGGGAGTTGAAGCCGAAATGGCTATAAGAGGAGCCCTGACCACACCCGGAACAAAGCCCCCTATGGCCATACTCGATCTGGGCGGTGGGTCGACGGATGCCTCTTTGATAACCGAATCCGGTGAAATCAAAAGTGTACATCTTGCGGGGGCAGGTGAAATGGTCACGCTTCTTATCGATAAGGAGATCGGCCTCGACGATCTTGAGCTGGCAGAAAATATCAAGCTTTTTCCTCTGGCGAAAGTTGAAACGCTTTTTCATCTGCGTCATGAAAACGGCTCGGTACAGTTTTTCCATGAGCCTCTTGATCCCCGTCTTTTCGGACGTGTTGTCGTGATTTCCGAAAACGGACTGATACCGGTAGAAACTCGTGAACCTTTGGCAAAAATTGTCGAAATTCGACAAAAAGCCAAAAAAAAAGTTTTTGTACATAATTCCCTCCGTGCTCTGGAAAGGGTTGGACCGGCCAACAATATCCGTCTAATCAGTTTCGTGGCATTGGTAGGAGGATCCGCGCTGGATTTTGAAATTCCCCGGATGATTTCGGATTCCTTGATTGAATACGCTGTGGTCACAGGCAGAGCCAACATCCGTGGAACAGAAGGCCCTCGAAACGCTGTGGCTACTGGTCTTGTTCTTGCCTATGAAGAAAAGCAAAGAAATTAGTCCTGTGGAGGATAAACGTATGGCCGGAAGTGAGGCGAAACCGGTGGTTCGAATATTGACGACCGTGCCTTCACCGGAGAAAGCTATTGGATATATACTCTGGGGGCTGGAAGAAGAAGAGATTCCGGCGGAGATCGAAGAAGTAGAGGAAAAACCGCTGAAGATCCTTGCCAAACAGGCTGCTGACGGGTCTAAGCTCAATGTCGGAATTGGCATTAGCGGAACCGATCAAATGGTTGTATTACACCATCGAGATCTGCCGGCTGACAAGCCTTTATTTTCGATGGCAGCCGATGAATTTAATATGACGCAGCTGCGTATGTTGGGCGCCAATGCCGCTCGACTGGTAAAAGGAAATCCGCTGCTTTTTCACTCTGAACAGGCTTATTCCGCTGGTCCGAAAGACTCGATGCAACTCCAACAAAACGCTCTAAACGATCCGGCGCAACTTTCTCAAAATCAATTAGGGGAATTGATTACCTTAGTAGTAACAGAATTGCTAACCAACATAGAAAGACAGGGATAATCCATGAAAAAGAAAAGCCTTGGACTGATAGAAACGTGGGGCTTTATACCGGCCATTGAGGCCGCAGATGCCGGAGCCAAAGCGGCGGATGTTATCCTGATCGGATATGAGATTACCAAGGTAGCATTAGTGACAGTAAAATTCAGGGGAGACGTAGGCGCGGTTAAGGCTGCGGTCAGCGCTGGGGCGGCGGCGGCCAGGAAAGTTGGAAAGGTAGTGACTGTCCATGTGATTCCCAGACCTGATCGACAAGTTCCTATAGAGCCTTCAGACAGGCCATCTCCCTCTGAAACAAAAACCGATAAACCGAAGCCTCCTGCTGCTCCTACCGCGACAGAGAAAATTGCAGCGAAATCGACACCACCCCAGCCTGCCAAAGTAAAAGAGGCTAAAGATGTGCCTGAAGAGAAAACGCCTTTGCAAAAGAAAAGTGTAAAAGTGAAACAGCGACCGGAGACTTCTTCAAAAAAGAAAACGGCTAGACCGAAAAAAAAGTCCAAACCTAAAAGGAAAGCCAAAAAAACCGACACGATGTAGACATAAAAGCATAATGATATCGTAAAAGGTTTTTGTTGTCCGTCAGGTTTATACCGCTTTCCATTATAATGTTCC
>CBDUUO010000079.1:0-9938 GCA_965370395.1 uncultured bacterium | reverse complement strand
CGAAGATCGCGAAGAGCTGTCCATTTCGATCGGGAAAATCGATACTCGTCACTAGAAGCTATCTCAAAAATGCATTAAGGAAAGTGCGCTAAAGTTCAAAGTGATCTAAAGTGACTAAAGTTAAGGAGTTCCATCATTTTATTTTAATAATGAATGCTGGAGCGACACGCGGCGCAGGCGCCTGCGCTGCGCGAGTGACACCGAAACTTTAGACACTTCCAACTTTAGTTCACTTCAGGCACCCGTTTTTTTTGTGCTTTTAAACGTGATCTACTCTTTTTGATACAGCTTCTGGTCTAGTGGCCGCCAGATGCGCGCCACTTGGCACTGTTAGCCGGGAACCATTCATTTAACACTGCAGCATGGATTAGGTTTCAATCATGCGAGAATTACCTGCCAACAATCTAATTAAACCATCGAGTCGTATCTTGTATTTAGAATTAAAAAGCCGGCTGCCAGCGGACATGTTAATTCCCCAATTATCCCGCCAAACTCCAACCAGACGTAAATGGTATTGTATCCTCCTGACGCTGCTGGGTTGCCTGTTGTGGGTCTCTGCCGCAGCGTCCGAAATTACCGAAAAAACGCTGCCGGATGCGTTTACCGATGTGATCAGCAAACTCTCATTCTTAGGAGACCGCAGCACCGGCACTGCCGGCAACCAGGAGGCCGCCCTGTATATCAAAGAAAAATTTGAGCAACTCGGCTATGAAAACGTGGGATCTTACCGGTTTTCGGTACCGGTCATGCGACATGCACAAAGTACGCTAACCCTATCAAACCGCAATAATCCAATTGAACTGCACCCGGTTAGCGGGAATGCGGTAACACCGCAAACCGTGGGACCTCCCGGGATCTCCGCTCCACTGATTTATGCCGGCCGGGGTGAGCTTCAGCATTTGAATGGCAAGCAGATTGCAAATTCGATCATCTTAATGGAGCTTGATTCCGGCAAAAATTGGCTGCATGCCGCCAATCTGGCTGCCCGGGCTGTCATTTACATTGATCGAGGGGAATCTCCCAAACATTTTTTTAAAGAAAAGTTCGAACTTTCACCGCTTCAGTTTCCGCGGTTCTGGATATCACTGGCCGAAGCCGAAAAAGTCTTTGGCGATTTTGAAAACGCCCCGGAGGGTCAGGTTGCCGCCGAAGCGCAACTGGTTTCCCGGATCAGCTGGCAAATGGCCAGTTCAGAAAATATTTACTGCTTTTTAGACGGCACAGATCCCGATCTCAAGGAAAGACTGATCATGGTGGAGGCATTTTATGATAGCACCGCCACAGTGGCGGGACTCTCTCCGGGGGCTGATGAAGCCGTCAGCATTGCCACCCTTCTGGAACTGGCCCGCTTTCTCAAGGAAAATCCCCCCCAACGATCGGTGTTGCTGATTGCCAGCAGTGGCCACGCCCAGACCCTTGCGGGTATGCGGGAAATGATCTGGAGTATTTCTGCCCGATCCAAAGATATGCGTAATTTTAAAAAGTCATTTAAAGCGCTGGTTAAAAAAACGCGCAAAACCATCAAGCTGTTAAAAAACATGCCTTTTGATTCGGCCGCCACAGGTGAGCCGGCAGATGAGGAAACCACCCGCCTGCTAAAAGCAGCCATTGACGAACGTTTAAAGACAGAATCGGACCGGGTATCCCGACGCCTGATGCAGCTTCGTTTGGAAAAAAAGGATAAGGCCAATACCGAAAAGATTCAGAAACTGGCCGATGAAAGACTGCTGCTCAAGCGCCTGATGTTCAGCAGCGATTATACGGATCTGTCGGCTGAAGACCGCCAGGCGCTTTCAAAATTAATTCCCAAGACCATTCAAGATCAAAAGGCCATTCTTTCCGATGTCGGCAGACATTCCAGAGAGATCGGCGATGCGCGCAGTTTCAGAAGCCAGGTGAAAGCCTTTGATCTGGATGTCGCCGTATCTCTTCATTTATCCAGCCATGGCGACGGATTCGGCGCCTTCAATTACGGCTGGATGTTTCCGTTCAGGCCCCGGATCAACCGCACCGCTATTTATAGCACGCTGGATGAAGTCCTGCGCCAGGGGGCAACCCGGATTGAAAATGCCCTGGGGTATTCCGGTATGTATAAAGACAGCCTGCGGCCCAGTCGTAAACGGTCCTGGCAAAGCTATTTCCTCGACCAGCCGCCCCTTGGCGGGGAGCTTACCGCGCTGGCCGGCATTCACGGGCTGACTTTTGTCACCACCCATGACGCCAGAGCGCGCTGGGGCACGCCTTATGATAAGCCTGAATATGTTGATGCCGCTTTTGCGCTCAAACAAAGCGCGGTGGTCTGCAGGCTCATTGAACATCTGGCCCGGACACCCAGGTTGTATGACGATCTTTTTCCGAGATTCGGCTATTCCGCTGTCGTCGGAAGAGCTAAATTTCTGCGGCACGGTGAGCTGTTCGCCGATCAGCCGGCGCCCGGAACCGTGCTTCTTTGCTATCAAGGCCCGGCCCGCTTTTACGTCATGGTCGATCACCTGGGCATGTTTTACCTCAGGGGTGTGGCGGACAAAAAGCACAGTTATCATAAGATCATTTTTGAAGGCTATAAATTTGACCCCGAAAGCGGCAATGTTATCTGGACTATCGATAAAAAGAAAACCGGAAAAACCGCCTACCGCCTAAAAATGTACCGGCGATTAATGGAAACCGATCTGTTGATGTTTGCCAGCAGTGGGACGACCCTGTTCAATCTGCTGGAGCCGCGGACTTTCCGCCATCTGAGCAAAGCCAAGATTATTGATGGACGACGGGAATCCGATCCGTTGCGCTGGTTTATGAGCAGGCTCGACACCTGGATTTCAGATTATTCCAACGCATCTATTATTGCGACCATTTTTTTAGAATCCGGCACCCCGTTGAAATTAACCATGTCCGATTCAGTGCTGCGAAATAAATTGGTTTTGATCAATGCCAGCGAGGAGAAATCCACCGGTATCGGATACATGGTGGGCAAAACCCCCTTTTTATACCGCACCGAATATCAGGTGGCCAAAGACATGTGGACGTTGCTGGAGCCCCGGATTTCCAATCTTGAAAAACGCGGGATTTTCAACGAACGCATCCGCACCCTTCAACAGGAGGGAGTGGCTGCCTTAAAAGACGCACAGCTGGCCTATGAGAATAAGTTGTACGACCAATTTTCGGAGGCCAGTGTCCGGTCGTGGGCCCTGGCCACCCGCGTTTATGATGATGTGGAAAAAACCCAAAAAGACGTGCTTTACGGAGTTTTATTCTACATCGCCCTTTTTGTTCCCTTCGCTTTTTGTATGGAACGTCTTTTGTTCTCCTATGCCGATATCTATAAACGCATCATCGCCTTCTCCAGTATTCTCATTTTGCTGATCGCTTTAATCTACAATGTGCATCCGGCATTTCGCCTGGCCTACAGCCCCATGGTGGTTATTCTGGCTTTTTTCATTATGGGGCTTTCCTTTATGGTGACACTGATTATCTTTTTCCGTTTTGAAGGGGAAATGACCCGGCTGCAAACCAGAGCGAAAATAATCCAGACCGAAGAACTCGGGCACTGGAAAGCATTTGTCGCTGCCTTCATGCTGGGCGTCAGCAATTTAAGGCGCCGGCGTCTGCGAACCGCCCTGACCTGTACCACACTGATCATTCTAACCTTCACCATCATGAGCTTTACGGCGGTCAAGTCCATGCGGCACCATGCCAGGCTGCTGTATGAACCGACTGCTCCTTATAAGGGATTTCTTTTAAAGAATGTCAACTGGCGCGATTTGCCCCCCCAAGCCCTGGGATTTATCACCAACAATTTCGCTCAAAAAGGAATTAGCGTCCCGCGGGTCTGGATGGAGGATGAGGACAGAACCCGGACAACGCGCATTCCGGTTGATCATAACGGCCGGTCATTTGAAGCCCAGGGCCTGGTCGGTCTTTCGCATCTGGAACCCCGCGTTTCAGGACTTGATGAGATTCTTATCGGCGGGCGCTGGCTGGCGGAAAATGAGCTGAATACGATTTTGTTGCCCGAGCGCATGGCGAACAATCTGGGGATCAACCCTCAGAGGCCTCAAGGAGCGGTAGTGTCCATGTGGGGCATACCCTTTGAGGTGGTGGGGGTTTTTTCGGGCAAAAAACTGCAGCAGCGGACCGACCTGGACGGAGAGCCGCTAACACCGGCTACCTTTCCGCGAGAAGTTTCCAGCGAGATGACGGAAGAAGAGGTCGAGGCCATGGCATCCGGTGATGATGTGCGCGAATTTCAGAGCCGTTATCAACATATCCCCGGTGATTTGACCATGATCATTCCCTATCGGAGCCTTCTGGCGGCCGGGGGGCATCTGAAAGCAGTGGCCATCGTACCGCAGGCCAAAATATCCATTCAGGAAGAAGCTCAGAACCTGGTGGACCGCTTTGGACTGTCGCTGTTCAGCGGTGAGCCGGACGGAACCTATCTTTATCATGCCAGCGATACCATGAGTTACAGCGGGGTACCCAACATTATTATTCCCATTATCATTTCGGTGTTTATTGTTTTAAACACCATGATTGGCAGTGTTTATGAACGCAAGCGTGAAATCGGGATTTACACCTCGGTGGGGCTGGCACCATCGCATGTGTCTTTTTTGTTTATCGCCGAGGCCATGGCAATGGCAGTCATCAGTGTGGTCCTGGGGTATCTGTTGGCCCAGACATTGGCCAAACTGTTTGCCGAAACAGCGCTTTGGTCGGGGATCACCGTTAATTATTCTTCCTGGTCCGGGGTGGCGGCCATGGTCTTGGTGATCATTGTCGTGCTGGTTTCCGTTCTCTACCCGTCAAAAGTGGCCGCTGAAATAGCCATCCCCGATGTCAATCGGTCATGGACGCTTCCCGAGGCAGACGGAAATGTCCTGGAGGTCACTTTACCTTTTTACATGAGCTATACGGAACATCGCAGCATCGGCGGGTTTCTGCTGGAATATTTCCAGGGCCACCAGGATGTATCGCACGGGTTGTTTTCAACCGGTGATATCGATTTTGGTTTTAGCTGCCAGACGGCTCCCGGTCTTTCCGATGACGATGAGGACTGCCCACAGGAAGCCTGTGAAGTTGATGCCTGCCTTCAGGTGCAGTCCAGCGTCTGGCTGGCACCCTTTGATTTCGGCATCAATCAGAAAGTGAATTTGCAATTTTGTCCGGCCGCAGATGAGCCCGGGTTTCTCGAGATCAAGATTCGCCTGATTCGTGAATCGGGCGAAGCCAATGCCTGGCGACGGATCAATAAGAGATTTTTACACAACATTCGCAAACAGCTGTTGCTGTGGCGCTCTTTTGATTTGCCGACCAAGCAACACTATGAACGGTTGTTGGCAGAAGCCGAAAAGGAAAAGGGAATCGAATCAGGTTAGTCAAGGATAAGAAAAGATGACAGAGAATCAGCAACCCGCGACCCATGAAGAATCGCTGACAACCTATGGCGAAAAAAAATCCGATCAAAAGATCCGTTTGCGGGCCATTGTGCTGGGATCGCTTTTTGCGCTGGCGATCTGCCTGATCACGCCGTTTAACAATGCATACCGCCAGGCAACTCCTCTGGGCGGCGGACATTTCCCTCTGGCGCCTTTTTATATTCTGGTATGGTTGATGGTATTAACGGCTTTTGCCCGCATGCTATTTAAAGGCCGGAAACTCATTACCGGAAAAGAACTCCTGGTGTCCTGGGCATTGATGGTGCTGTTATCCGGAGTTGCCTGGACCGGATTGGCACGCACCTTTTTTATTAATTTAACCGCACCGTTTCATTTTGCCACCGTTGAAAACCGCTGGTCGGAGGTACTTCACCCCCTTCTTCCCAGCAGCTGGTATCCCCAGAGTAAAGACGCCATTGTCAGCGTATACAACGGCCTTGCCGATGGCCGGCAGCTGGGGTGGTTCGACATTCTCAAACAGATTCAATGGGATGCCTGGCTCCCCCCCCTGCTGACCTGGACGTTTTTTATCGTGCTTTGCTATTTTGTCATGGTGTGCCTTGTTAATCTTTTAAGCAAGCAGCCCTTATACAATGAACGCATGAACTTTCCCCTGTTGCGGGTGCCGTTTGTTCTGGAAGAGGCTCTGGATCAGACGGGGCTGGGTCGGTTTTTTGGCAACCGCTTTCTCATCGCGGGGCTGATGGTTCCGGTTTGTCTGCACCTGCTCAACGGGCTGGGCTTTTATAATCCATCCATACCTCAGTTTCCCACTCTGATTCTGGCGGGCAAATATTTTCCAAAAGTCGGCCTTCTTGCCGGATTTTTTAAACTAAAAATCTACCTCTACCCGGCCTTTATCGGTTTTGCATTTTTGACATCCAAACAGATTTCTTTTTCTTTCTGGTTCTTTTTTATAATGGGGACATTGCTGTTTGGAGTGCTCAGCGTTCTGGGTTTAAATATTCCGGCAGCCGCACTGGGCGTCACCTTCGGTCCGACAATTTCGCGTCCTGAAGAGACCCAGATGATCGGCGCCTACATTGTTTTTTTTCTGTTCCTTGCCTGGTTGGCCCGATATCATTTCATTGATATTGTCCGTCAGGGAATCGGTTTTAAAAAAGAAGACAATTTGGAATCCGAATGGATGTCCACTCGCTTCGCTTTCTGGGGGTTTATTTCAGGAAGCCTGGGCATTGTTATCTGGTGTCGTTATTTCGGCATTCCCTTTTTATTTTCATTTCTGGTCGTTTTTGCCTTTTTTATGTTTACCCTGGTTGCCATGCGCGTTATCTGCCAAGGGGGGATTGCGTATTTTACCCTGACCGCCGCTCCCATGGACGGACTGCTGGTTTTTTTCGGCCCCAGATTTTTCACAAGCCTCGGAATCCTGGTGGCCGCCGTCATTCAAAAGGTACTGTTTGTCGATTTGCGGGAATCGCTTATGCCGTCATTGCTGCATGCTCGCAAAATAACGGGTAAGGCGCGCAACAATCGATTCATATTTTTTGCCATTGCGATCACGTTAATTGCCGGTATCGTGATTTCATTTCTGGCCATGCTGGCGCTTTGCTACAAATTCGGTATGCGTGAGTTGCAGCTGGACTGGGCCACCCGGACCACCATTACCGTTTATGATAACGTTTACAGCCTGGTTGAATCACCGGCAAAGCCCGGAGACTGGGTGCTGATCTTTTGCATTGCCGGCGCGGTGGTCATGCTGGTTTTAGTCATCTGTTATCATCGTTTTTACTGGTGGCCGATTCATCCGATTGGCTACCTGACTGCTTACAGCTCCGCCATGCGGATCCTGTGGATCAGTTTTTTTATTGGATGGGCCTGCAACGCCCTGTGTATGCGTTACGGGGGTGTCGGACTGTTTAAAAAACTGCGCAATTTTTTTATCGGACTCATTATCGGTGATTTTTTCATGGCCGGCACCTGGGCCATTATCGGACTCTTTAGCCATTCCAGCTATCTGGTGTTGCCCAGCTGAAAAAAGTTATTGGTTAATGGTTATTGGTTATTCGTGAATGCGGTTTTTAATCAATTTCTATTAACAGATAACAAATAACGAATAACGGAAAGCATTTATGTACGAAGACAAGGAACTGCAAGAGTATCGGGACCTGTTGCACCCGCCGGATCATTTTGAGGAAGGCTTTGACTGGAAGACCGTTGTCGGGGCAATATTTATCGGATTTCTCATGATGCCCGGCAGCATGTATCTGCAGCTGGTTATTGGCAGCGGTATCGGGCCGGCAGCCCGCTGGGTAACGATTATCTTGTTTGCTGAACTGGCCAAACGGGCATACAGCGAATTAAAGCAGCAGGAAATATTTCTGCTTTACTATATGGCCGGAGCGGCCTTATCCACGCCGTTTCAGGGTTTATTATGGAACCAGTACCTGGTCCAGTCAGATGCTGCGCGGATGCTGGGTGTCACCGAGTTCATCCCCGCGTGGGTGGCCCCATCACCGGGGTCCGACTCGCTGGTGGAACGTACGTTTTTCCACCGGGACTGGCTGATTCCCATTCTGTTGCTGGTCGGCACCCAGATCATTCAGCGCATCGATCAGTTCGGCCTGGGCTATGCGCTTTTTCGGATTACCTCGGATGTCGAAAAACTGCCCTTTCCCATGGCTCCGGTGGCGGCTTTGGGAACCATGGCCCTGGCTGAATCCACCGAAGACAAGCAAAAAAGTTGGAAATGGCGGGTTTTTTCAATCGGCGGCGTTATCGGTCTGGCCTTTGGAGCGATTTATGTGTTGCTGCCCACCGTATCGGGTCTTATTCTCATGGAGCCGATCCGTCTGATTCCGATTCCCTGGGTCGAACTGACCGGCCATACCGAAGGAGTACTGCCGGCGGTTGCCACCGGGATTCAGCTGGATCTGGGCCTGGTTTTTATCGGTATGGTGCTGCCTTTCTGGGCGGTCATTGGCGGTTTGGTGGGGATACTCATTACCGTGATTGCCAATCCGATTCTTTATAATAACGGTATCCTGACCCGCTGGCATCCGGGGATGGAAACCGTCGATACGCTGTTTGCCAATAATTTCGATTTTTACATGAGCTTCAGCATCGGGTTAGGCCTCGCCATTGCCTTTGTGGGGATATGGCATGTGGCCCGCTCCTTTGGCAAGCAGCACAAAGGTGAAAAAGGCAGTTTGCGAGATCTGTTCCGGCCGCCTCCCGGCCGGGGGGATTTCAATTTCTGGATTTCGATCGGCATATATGTTTTCTCCACGATTTCTTATGTTTTGCTTTGCCTCTGGCTGGTTCCCAATTTTCCCTGGGTCTTTTTTATTGGCTACGGCTTTTTATATACTCCGATCGTTTCCTATATTACCGCCCGGATGGAAGGCATTGCCGGGCAGTTTGTAAGCTTGCCGCTGGTCAGAGAGATTAGCTTTATCGCCGGTGCCAAATATTTCGGGTATCAGGGTATTGAGATCTGGTATGCGCCGATTCCGATTCATAATTATGGCGAAGCCACTGTTAATTTTCGACAGATCGAGCTGACCGGCACCAGCATCCGCGGGATTATCAAATCGGAAATCGTGGTGTTTCCGATTGTCATGATTGCCAGCCTGCTTTTTTCACAATTTATCTGGCGCCTGGCCCCCATACCGTCCAGTGCCTATCCCTTTGCCCAGGAAATCTGGCATTTACAGGCGTTGAACACGCTGCTGATGCAAAGCTCGACCCTGGAGGGCGATGCCGCCTTTTATCAGGCGCTGAATATTGCCTATGTGGGCGCCGGTGTGGGGTTAGGCGTGATTACCTATGCCATATTGACCCTGTTTGGTCTGCCCATTATGCTGGTGTATGGAATGGTGCGCGGGCTGGGTCAGACCTTGCCGCATGCCATTATCCTCGAGGTGGCGGGGGCTTTGCTGGGCCGGTTTTTTTTCCTGAAACGTTACGGGGCCATGTGGCGTCAGTATGCGCCGGTACTGCTGGCCGGATTTTCCTGCGGTATGGGGCTGACCGGAATGTTTGCAATGGGCGTTACGCTGATATTGAAGTCCCTGGGTCGACTCGCCTACTAGTGTTATGTCCCAGAAATATATTACAGAAGTCGTGCAGTATATTTTAGTTCAGTTGAGTTCGTTAAACAACACAATGTCTATGGTGTCAGGTGTCAGTGTTCAGGTGTCAGTAAACAGATGACGGAGGACAGAAAACAGAAGTCAGAAAGGGTGCTTCATCTTCCAGTTTTTATCATCTGTCTTCTGTCCTCTGACATCTGACCTCTGTAATCCGACACCTGACACCCGAAACCTACTTAAATCCTATTTTTGAGATGGGTTCTAATACGAATCATGTTCAGTCTTAGAGCGTTTGTCAAAATAACGTTCCGATAGTGGTAGTTTGTTTTGTCTTCTCAGGGTTGTCGATAACGTCCAATATGGCCTGATGCAAACGCTCTAATAATTTCAAACCGCTACACACCACCATTTCGCTTGTTAGGAAATCCGGCAAACGGAACATATTTATGAC
>CBDUUO010000078.1:0-9965 GCA_965370395.1 uncultured bacterium | reverse complement strand
TGCGGTTCAGTTTTTTCATAATCAAAATTCCTTTCATAGAGTGGACCCGTCCCCTATTACCCATAGAGCCCTCTTCTAGTGTGACAACATTTTCTTTCTTACGTGATATTCGCTCCACTGGGTCGGATCCTCTTTTATCTTTCCCCACTTTTCAACGGTCATCCAACCGCGACCGAACGGGCGGCGGGCGTGTTGCCCATCGACAGTATGCGGGTATATCTCCTTTGGTGGTTTCACCGGTAAACGGGGCTCCGGCATCTGACTTAACCAGTCATGGTAGCGTTTATCCATTTCTTTGACGATATCCGGGTGTTTTGCCGCAAGATCGGTTTTTTCGCCCGGGTCCTCTTCGATGTTGTAGAGTCGCCAGTTTTGCTCCTTGCCATACTTTACGATCCGCCACTGTTTCCAGCGGGCGATCCGGGATGTGTAGACATTCCAGAACAGCGTATCGTTCGGGTTTGGTTTCTTTTCGCCCCGCAGCAACGGCAGCAGATTTTTGCCTTCGCAGTGGGCGGGGAGTTTAGTTTTGGCAACAGCGGCTGCGGTAGCGTAAAAATCGATGGTACTGGCCATTCCGTTGTATTCTTTGCTGGCTGGCAATGTACCAGGAAAAGTCAGGATCGTAGGCATTCGGTAGTTGCCTTCCCACTGCATATTTGTTCTTGCTCTACCGCCTTTACCCCCGCGATAGGGTGCCGATCTGTAACCGGCTTTAGGGTCTCCACCATTATCACTGCTGAACATTATAAGCGTATCCTCGGCAATGCCCATATCACGAAGTTTTTTCAGTATCGATCCTATCTGGTCATCCAGTGCCAGCAATGTTGCACGAAGGTATTGCCGTTTCGAGTATTTTTCGCCAGTATGTTCGGGATAAAGTCGTTTCAGGTACTTAAGAGGAACTTCGGTATTTGGTATATGGACGGCTAACGGCACGAAATACATGAAGAATGGTTTGTCTTTTTTTCCATGACGTTCAATAAAATCAATGACATACTGCCCTTCCACCTCGGTTAGATAGGAACCGTCTATACCGATATACGATGCGCCGCCGCCAAAATATTCGTTGCCTTCTACCCGCGGCGGGTGCATTCCGGCTTCCATGAATCCGCGGTCGAGCGCCCCCTGGTCCCACCTGCCGATATCCCATTTCTCCATACCTACGATACCGGTTATGTAGCCGGCGTCGCGAAGTGTTTCGGCGAGGGTGGGTTTGTCGTCCGGGATCGGCACTCCTCGGGAGAGGTTATATTTACCGAACCGCTGAGTGTACATGCCCATCATCAGTCCGGTACGGCTTGGACTGCAAGGCGCATTAATGGTGTACGCATTGGTAAGCTTTACGCCGTCTCGTGCCAGTGAATCTATATTCGCTGTTGACGGGTCCGGGCAGCCAAAAGCCCCAACATCCCCCAGAGCCAGGTCGTCAACATAGATAATAAGAATATTCGGTTTCTTCCCGGAACCTCGTTGAGCACTTTCCAGACAGCCGCCGGCCAGCAGCATCGAAGTACCTATTGCGGTAGTTTTGAGAAATTCTCTGCGGTTCTGTTTTTTCATTTCGTTTTCAAGCCCTTTCTGAAATCCTCTGCGATCTGGTTCCAGCGCCGGTCCAATTCTTTAACCTTATCAGGATATTTCAAGGCAAGGTCATTCATCTCGCTCCGGTCGGTCTTTAGGTTATACAACTCCCATTTAGCATATTCTTTTTTCCCGGAACCGTTTGCCGACAGTTTCCAGTCGCCCATTCGTATCGCCCGATTTCCATGATGATACCACCACAAGCTCTCATGCTTAACGGCACCATTTTTTGCAAATGCCGGGATCAGACTCAAACCCGGACGGCGCGGAGTGTCATCTGATTCATAATTCTCCAAAGCTCTTTTACCCGAAGCAACCTCAAGCACGGTAGGAACAACATCAATAAAATGCGAGGGATCATGACGAAGCTCACCCTTAACCTTAATCCCCGCCGGCCAATGCACAATAAACGGCGAAGAAATTCCTCCCTCATGGTTCCAATGCTTATGAAGTCGAAAAGGTGTATTCGCTGCCGTTGACCATCCCGGTCCAAGGCAAAGAAAACTTTCTGCAGACCCCATAACAGCTTTCTTGTCGTGTCCGTCACCTCTGATGATCTGCTCGGCGCTTGCCCCATTATCGCTGGCAAACAGTATTAACGTATTCTCAAATTCGCCCATAGCCTTAAGCTGGTCAATAATACGCCCGATCTCAGCATCCATGCGGTCTATCATCGCCGCATGAATAGCCATCTTTGTCGTCTGAAATTTTTTCTGCTCGTCGGTGAGGCTCTCCCAATCCACAGCCCGTCCGACTTCACTTTCACCAATAAGTTTTTCCAGTTTATCCGGTTTAAGGTTCCAGTGTGGAACAATATCCGTTGCCTTATCCGACAAAGGACAGTTAACAAGCCCCATTTTCTTCATCTTCTTCCATCGTTGCTGACGAATAACATCCCAACCTTCCAGGTAAGCGTCCCTGTATTTATCGATATCCTTCTGCATCGCATGAAGCGGAAAGTGCGGCGAGTAAAATGCTGTATAAAGGAAGAATGGACTGGACGGATGATTTTTCTTATGCAGTTTAAGACAGGCGATGGAGTGATCGGCAATTGCAACTGTCGAATAGTATTTCTGGCCCTCTTTCACTGGCGCGCTGAACTCATCTTCTTGCCATTGCTTAGAATCAAAAAAGCGATCCCAGTCGCAGCCATGTTTTTGACGACCCCACGAACGATCAAAGCCTCCAGCTTTTGGCGTACCGTCTATATGCCACTTGCCGCTGTGATATGACTTATAACCGTATGGTTTCAGCATCTCCGGGAGAAGCGGCGCCCATGAAGGAAGATCACCCATCTTAATACCTTCCATACTGTCACGTCGTATCTGCTGGGCATAGTAGCCGGTCAGGATACACGCTCGCGACGGCCAGCACCTTCCAGTAGAATAATGCTGAGTAAACCGAAGACCGTTTGCAGCCAGTTTAGCAAGATTAGGAGTGGCGACTTCGCCGCCATAACATTCGGCATCCGAATAGCCCATATCGTCTGCCATAATAAGCAGGACATTGGGCTTCTTTGTATTATGCTTACTATGAAATTGTGAGGTACACGAAACCAGCGAACCAACCGCACTCACCCCGGCAAGGCCGGCAAAACAAGTCTTTAAAAACTCTCTTCGTTTCATGTTCTTTTGTCCTTATTTCTTTAGTGTCCCGGAAACCATTCTGAATCGAAAGATTTACGCAACCTGGCTAATTTTGACGCATATTTCGGGTCATCCGTAAAATAAGTTGTTTCATGCGGGTCCTTGCTCAGGTCGAGCAATCGTTCTTCTTTGCCCGCTGCGTCATATCTGATGTACTTTAGATTATCTTTATTTACCACCATACGTCCAATCTCGCTTTCGACACCGAGGGTATCGCGCCATTTAACATCTTTGCCTTCAAACAGAGGACGTAAACTTTTTCCCCTCGGGTCGGAAACACCTTTGATCCCTGCATAGTCACAAACCGTCGGCAGCAGATCAAGGCCGTTAGAAACCAGGTTCTTATCATCTACCCGCCCTGCCGGGATTTGCCCTTTCCACATAGCCATAAATGGAATATTAGCCGACTCTTCATAAAATGTGGTCTTGTGTTCAAGGCGATGAGATGAATCATTATCGCCGTGGTCACTGGAAAATATCACAAGAGTATTCTCTTCGGTGCCGCTTTGCTTAATGGCATCGAGTATCGTCTGGATCTTGCTGTCGACAACCTCTGTCAAACGGCAATACGCCCAGCGGTGATGCCGCCATTGCCTGTCTGTATACTTCTCACGAGCATAGCGACGAAAATCTCGCTGGTCCAGCATATAGTCGACCGCTTTGGGTTCATCCGCTATCGGTTCGTAGTTAGGAGGAAGAGGCGGACAGTATTTTTCAAAGAATTCATCTTCGCTTACACCTTTGGGCATCTCCATAGCCTTATCAAGTTCAGCAATTGGAACCTTACCGCGTTTTAGAAGGTTTTTTTCGGATTTACCGCTTGCAGAATCCCTTATCGCCATGTAGCAGATATCGTGCGGATTTATGAGAGAGACGACCATGAAATACGGTTTATCATGTTCGCCTTTGATATATTTGGCGATTTCCTGGGCGAGCTTTTCTCTTTGATCGTCGCATATATCGTTGAATCCAAGAGCCTTGGGAGTCAACTCACGCGGAAGATGTTCCTTGCCGCCATAGACCAGGTCGTAACCGGCTTTTTTTAGAAATGCCGCAATCGTCGTATCCCTGACCTCATCGGAAATTTGCCCGATCCACATCGCACCACGATTTTCCCGGGCAGGTTTGCCTTTGTTATCGTTAAAAGAACAGGGGAACCTGCCCGTCATCAAACTAACCCTTGCCGGCGAACAAACCGGATTGGTCGTATATGCACGTGTAAAGCGAATTCCGTTTTCGGCGATATAATCCATCGCCGGGGTTTTCAGCCATTTATTGCCCGCACAACTCATCATAGAAGCGCTTTGCTGGTCGGTAAAAATATAAATGATATTCGGTTTTCTGACGGAACTCTGTTGAGCACTTTCCAGACAACCGCCCATTGCAAACGATGCAACTGTTACTGATGCCGCTTTTAAAAAATCTCTTCTGTTCTGAAAATTCTTTCTCATCGATATCCCTCAGTCGATAGTTTTTTTATCCGGGATTTAACATATAACATTTTATGTTTCAGCCTAGCTGCGCCGCTGGATCTCTTTTCAAATAGAATATCAAATCGGCCTCGAAAACTCAAAGCTTTCCAACTTTATTTTGAAACCATTTCAGCCACAATGATAGCAAAACACACATTTGGCCACTGGTTATCATTTATTTGGCGTACCTCATCGGGCACGCTTTAAGAGTGATTGGATTGATTTTGTTTACGGGCCAGCGCACATTATAGCGTGGTTTCCTCAAAATGAAGGACTCGTTCAAAGGGAAAAAGGTGGTGCTGGCTATTTGCGGTCGGAATATCGACCTGGATTTGTTCAAGCAGATCATTGCTTGATAAGAAATGCCTGGAAATAGGTTTATCTGGTGGTGGGTTTCAGGATATGGTCACTGATTACTATGCGGTCCTCACAACGAGTGATAAAGGGACAGAACGTCCAAAAGGACATTAGGGTATATTAAAAGGTCGGGTGAAGTAAAGGTGTTTGATGACCTCTTAAAAATTAAACCGTTTTAACCCTCGATTAAATTAATGTGTTGACCGAATGAGCGTATACTTTTTTCCTGCCCGGGTGTTAAACTCAATGGATCCATCTTTAAGTGTTTTGCTCTTGACATGCTTGCCGTCAGTAGTGACTTTGACTTTCGCTTTCGGATTGATCCTGCAGGTATGGCCCATTTTTGATAAAACTTCTACCTGTGTGATCTGACCATCAATCCATTGCATATCCAGCTCAAAGGCCCCCCGGGCGCAAAGACCGTCAAAACGTCCCGTACGCCAGGCTTTTGGTAAAGCCGGCAGTAAGTCGATCACGCCTTCGTGCGATTGCATCAGCATTTCGGTTATCCCTGCTGTTACGCCTAAGGAGCCATCTACCAGCAGGGCAACACGAAGGCCAGCTTGGCCGCATGTGGCGAAGAGTTGTGGATAGGTCTGTTCCTTGATATAGCCTTTGAATATTTTGTAGGCCCGTTCGCCGTCATACAGCCGGGCCCAAAGCACCACTTTCCAGGCCCTCGTCCAGCCAGGCCCTCCATCGCCCCTTTGCTCAAGTACGGCCTTGCAGCCGTCAATCCATTGCGGCGTACGTTTAACCGAGATCACATTGCCCGGATGGAGGCCGTACATATGAGAGAAATGCCGGTGCTTGTCTTCCAACTGCCCATAATCTTCCGTCCACTCCTGCAACGTGCCATCTTTGCCGATTTGCGGCGGCACCAATCGTGCCCGCGCGGCAAGAACTTTCTTCGCGTACTTCTCGTCGAGTCCAAGCACCTCGCACGCCTGGGCATAATAGCCAAACAGATCCGTGAGAATCTGCATGTCTATGCTCGATCCATAGCAAATAGTCGTGAAGTAATACCCCCCGGTCACCTCGTCAAAGAAGTACTTGTAACCGGGACCTTTAGGAGGATTCTCGGGAGAATTGGAAGGATTGGTCACCAGCCATTTTCCATTTGGATGCTCAACCAGAAAATCCATAAAGAAATCTACCGAACCTTTGATCACCGGGTACACCTCCTCAAGATAATCCCGGTCAAGTGTATAGAGGTAATGTTCCCATAAATGGGTAGTCAGCCAGGCTCCGCCGACAGTGAATGTACCCCAGGTGGTCCCGTCCATCGGTGCCGCCACTCGCCAGAGATCGGTGTTCTGGTGGAACACCCAGCCGCTGGCTCCGTAATGCTCACGGGCAACCTGGCTGCCCTGGTCGGTCAATTCTTTAACCATCGTGATCAGGGGTTCGGCAAACTCAGATAAATTGCCGGTTTCGACCGGCCAGTAATTCATTTGTATATTGATGTTGGTGGTGTACTTGGAATCCCACATGGGATTTTGACTTTCGTTCCAGATGCCCTGCAAATTGGCTGGCTGGGTGCCCGGACGTGATGACGATATTAACAAATACCTGCCAAAGTTATAACACAGTGCAGCCATGCTGGGATCTGTTATTCTTTTGCCCTCTGTCCGGTCAGGTTCCCTTTTTGATTTCGTACCGGTGTCCGGTGTTTTGAATGCCTGGGGATTCATAGAACCGTCTGCCAACCTGTGAATTCGGGTTTCAGAGGAAGCCACATCTTTTACATAGCCGGCCATCCTCTTGTCTGTCGGAAGAAAGGAGTTTGCAGTATCGGACAGTTTTAGCGTTGCCCTCTTATAATAGGATTGATAGTCTTTTACCGCATCCTGCCATATCTTACTGAACGGCTTGTTTTTAATGCGGTCAAAGGTTTCGGTTACGCGGGCCACCTGGTCGCCGCTGACATCTTTGTAGTTAACGAAATTTGTAGCCGCTGCAAAATACAGAGTCACCGCATCGGCCCCATCAATAAATAACTCATCTCCTTTAACCTTCATGCTGCCGCCTTTGGGGACGGCCTTCAGTTGTGCCCGGTACCGCAGTTTGCCCTCGACACCAAGGTAATCAGCCGATTTGCCGTTGATCATCAATCCATCGCTGCCGACTCCATCCATACGGAAATAATCATTACCGTAATTGGAATGGGCGGTATTGCGAACACCGCGTAGTTGCGCCCGGAAAGATATTTGTCCCGGTTTACTCGCCGTCAATCTCACAACGATCACCTGATCAGGAGCCGAAGCTAATATGTCCCGTCGATATTTAACACCGCCGGCTTTGTATTCCGTACCGGTGATTCCCGTTTCAAGGTCGAGCCATCGTTTATACTCCGCCACCTTTTCTTCATTCTCGAAAAACAGGTGCAGGTTTCCAATACATTGGTATTTCATCTGTTCAACCGGGTCACCCATCAAGTAGCGCCCGAAAAGTTTGTGCGCTTCCAGGGGTTTGCCTTCAAAAATAAGCTTCTGGATCTTCGGCAATACCTTCGCCCCGCCCTTGACCACCTGGGAATATGGACCACCCGACCACAGGGTTTCTTCGTTGAGCTGGATCCTTTCTTCGCCATGGCCACCAAATACCATAGCTCCCAATCGACCGTTGCCAACCGGCAGGGCATGTTCCCATTGCCCTGCTGGAGCATCATACCAAAGCACCGACCCCGTGTTAAACGTCTGTTTATCAATACGTTCTGACAAGTCCTTACTTTGAGAATAAGCCGGGGACCCATGCATACACATGTAAACTGCAGAAAGTAACATAACTTTTTTCATCATCGGGACCTTAAAAACTGAAAAGAAAATTACGGGGAATCGTGATTTTGTAAAACAGTTTTTCGGCCTTACGAAACCTGGCATGTGCAAAGCTCCTTTTTTTTATTTTCCTGAGATTTCCCATTTAAACGGTTACAAAACATAATTCTCTCCTTACGACATCAATAATTTTAAAAATTCACCTTGAAATATCAAGATTTTTTTTTTCGAGGCATACTAACATTCCATTACTCTGTATTCTTGCTTTGAAGACGAAGTTCAATTTCCTTGGAAGTTTTCGTTATCGAAAGTCCCCCGAGCGCAGTACATCGTAATTCTCTCGGAAGGCTACGACCAACTCGATCCATAGTCTCTATCACTTCATTCAGCGGGATGACCGGGTCGTAATCAGCCATGGCCATATTCGCACACGCCAACGCATTGACTGCGGCCATTATGTTCTTTCCCAGGCAAGGCACTTCGACCCGATTGGCCACAGGGTCACATATCATGCCAAGGGAATTCTGCAGAGCCATAGACGCCGCCGCCACGGCCTGCTTTGTGCTGCCTCCTACCAAAGTTACCAGCGCTGCTGCTGCCATACCAGATCCTGATCCACACTCAGCCTGACAACCGGCCTCCTCAGCGGCGAAAGTCGATTTTCCGGCAATGAAAATTCCTATCAGCCCTCCGGCCAGCATTGCCCTGGCGGCATCTTCATCAGTTAATCTCAGCGCATCGCTTGCTGCAAGACAAGCCCCTGGCAGAGCAGCACAAGCCCCTGCGGTCGGAGCCGCCACAATAACTCCCATTGCACTTTTGACCTCCATCAGAGCTGTCACATAAAGTACGATTCGATTCATTAAGCCCGCATCGAGAAGCCGTCCAGTTTCTATTCGCTCCTTGAATGACCCGCATTGATACCCGATAATTCGATCCTCATATTTTGTGCCGCGGATTCCTTGCTCAATTGATCCGCGTACTGTATGAACAATCTCGACCATGCGGGCAAGCACGTCTTTGCAGGGTATAACACCACGCTCGCTTTCGTAATTCAGGGCCAACTCCCATAAAGGCAGATCTCGTCCAGCGTCGTATTCGAGCATCTGTTGATAACTGGAAAAAGGTATCTGCATGTCTTTTCTGGACAATATTGGCAGGACAGGAGCGATCCGCCTTATGTATCTGATGTCATGCTTGGACCGAATAGAGTCTATCAGTCCCTCATTTACAAAACTATCTGCCTTGATCTGAATCAGTTTGCCGTCCTGATCCTTATGGACAAAAATCGCATCGTCTTCAAATGTGTTGCTTAGACATTCCAAAATCTTCTGGCCCTCACCGTTGACATAGATAAGGGTCTCCAGAAAGTCACCAGCCATTATGACGGGGATTCTATCGATCTGCGTAACCTCAACCATCCCACCGCCGGTGGAAACAGCTATCAACATGTGACTTTCTCTGTCGTTGCTTAGCGTGAGTCGGTAAGTGTTGGGATGTGGATCGTGGAAATCTCCTATTTTGATCTTAACAAGAATTCCAGCCTCTCGGATAGCTTTGGCAGAATTAATCAGCCTTTCATCAGTTGTATCCCAGCCCATAAGGCCGCCAAAAAGTCCCATATCTGAACCCTGGCTTTGGTGGGTTGTAGCAAGGGCGCCATGCTCGTCAAATTCAACCAGCACTTCCTCAATATCCCCGTCCATCAGGTCTCTGGCGAGTCTTCCTATTCGCAGAGCCGCTGCGCAATGCGAACTGGAAGGCCCACGCATAACAGGGCCAATTACATCGTTGAAGATACTTATGGGCACACTCATATCAGAATCGGTACTCCTTTCCATTTTCCTATCATACGTTCAATCCCTGCTTGACTTCCGCAAACTTTTCAATAGCAAGATCCAGATCGCTACGGGTGTGTGCATCCGAGTTCTTTTTAACTAAGGCTTTCATTAATTCAATTCCATCATTAGTAACTTTCCAAAACCTCCAGAGTTAAAATATAGTTAGTTCGTCATGTCGCAATTTACAAGTTTTTGCTCCTAAAAGCAATCGGAATTTTAGTACTAATCGGCGCGATCATCAGCCGATGGTGGCGGTGATCTTTAGGTCGGCAAGCGGCTCAGAGGCAT
>CBDUUO010000077.1:0-10111 GCA_965370395.1 uncultured bacterium | reverse complement strand
ATAATGAAGAAAAATTATTAGAGCGTTTGGACCAAGCAATATTAGACGTTATTAATAACCTAAAAAAGATTCAAAAAACCACTGCTATTGGAACGTTATTCTGACAAACGCTCTAGTTGCCATATGTCTGTGTTTGAATACGCTCGACTTTGCCGTTTACAATACTGATGTGATAAACAAATTGCGTCGAACCAAAATTATAAACCCAGACGACGGGTTCCTGCGGATCAGGCCGAAGCATCTGCTGGGGCTCCCCACATTTTTCTCTGACGCTGTCTGCCGAATCGCCCGGCGCAACAATGCCGCCATCACACTGCAGCGATGACGTGTCGTCCAGGGCCATCGAATTCGGTTGAATAACGAATATAAAAATGAAAACATTTATAATTATTGGTAAAATGATCTTACGTTTCATAAAGACCTCTTCTACAGTCATTAATTACTTTGCATGAATGTCACCCTGACGATGCCTTTTTAGCTGTATAAGTTTTGGGTTTGACAACCACGCCCGGTCGCACCTTTTGGGTGCCTTCGACGATTACCTTCTCGCCTTTTTTCAGACCCTTCTTGATGACCCATTGGCCCTGGTAGCCCCGACCGATTTCCACGCTGCGGGATTCGACCTTGTTATCCTGATTGACGACGAAGACCTGCTTTCCGACCTGAGATTCCACCAGTGCCGGCTGCGGAATCAAAAGGGCATTCGCATCCTCTCCCAGGATCAGCCGCACAGGCGCATATTGCCCCGGTATCAGGTCATAACCACCGGTGCCACCGGATTTTCGGTTTGGTAATGTGGCACGAACCAGGACCGAGTCGGTGGTCGGATTGATCCGAAAACTGATAAAGTTGATTTTGCCCTCATGGGGATATTTGCTGCCGTCCGGCTGCAAAACTTCGGTACGCATCTCCTCAACCGGCAAAACCTTTCCCTGGCGTTTCTGCTTCTGGATTTCATAGACCTGGTTGCGGCTGATATTAAAAACGACGTAGATGGGATCCATCTGCACCAGGGTCGTCAAAACATCGCGCTGCTGCTGTACCAGGTTGCCGACATTGATGCGGGTTTCCTGGATCCGCCCGTTAAAGGGCGCAGTTATTTTGGTGAAGCTGAGGTCAAGCGCGACATTTTCGATGTCGGCTTTATCCTTCTCCACAGTCGCGAGCATTTCATCGCGTTTGGCCAGGGTGCCTTCGGTTTTTTCCCTGGAAGCTGCCCCTTGCTTGACCAGCGTCTGGTAACGCTTGGTTTCCTTTTCCCAGAAGGCCAGAGCGGCCTGATCAAGTTTCAGCTGGGCCATGTATGCGTCCAGCCGGGCCTTGTATGGCCGGGGGTCGATGAGATAGAGTGGGTCGCCCGTTTTTACAATGGTGCCCTCATCAAAATACCGTTTTTCAATATAGCCGGATACCCGCGGGACAATATCGACGGTCTTGATCGCCTTGATGGTACCGCTGAATTCCATGACAATGGGAACTTTCCTCTGGACCACTTCGGTCACCTGGACATCGGGCGGCTGCGGTTTGACGGCCTGCTTTTTGGCTTTTCCGTCACAGGCCACCGTCAAAAGAATGATCAATCCCATAGCCGCAAGGATCCAGAGGCGGAATTTGTGTCGATTTTGTGATGGAGTTTGCATCTAAAAAATCCTTTCGTTTAGATTCCCTTGCTCTTGGACAGAATCTACAGGATTTATTAATTTTTTATTCTTTGTTTCCACCGAAGGTGGATTGCGTTTTATCAATTTCTTCCGGAAATTGATGATGACAAAAAAATATCCTGAAAATCCTGTCTATCCTGTCTGATTTAAGAAATATAATTGAATCCATACCAATGAGCAATTGTTATACATCCTAAGTTTTACCATCGGAGTCAGGCGCAACCTGCCCGGCCCCAGGCGCAGAGTCTCCGTCTTGTTGCGTCGATTTTCGCTCCCTGAGCCTTTCAATCGCATAGTAAAAAATCGGCACAAAGATGATCAGAATGGTGGCAACGGTCAAACCGCCGACCACTGTGGTACCCAGGGAGCGCCTGGAATTGGCTCCGGCGCCGCTGGCGATTACCAGGGGCATCAGCCCGATGATAAAGGCCAGGGCCGTCATCAGAATCGGCCGCAGCCTGACGCGGGCCGCCGTCATGGCGGCTTCCAGAACGGTTGCGCCCTGCCGGCGCTGTTCGGCAGCGAATTCCACAATCAGAATACCGTTTTTGGCGGTCAGGCCGATCAGCATCACCAAGCCGATCTGACCGTATGTATCCAGATCCAGGCCGCGCAAAAGGAGCGCCGCCACTGCCCCTAAAAGCCCAAAGGGAACACCCATCAACACCATAATCGGCATGGACCAGCTCTCATACTGGGCGGAAAGCACCAGGAAAACAAACACCAGCGACAGACCAAAAATGATGGGAGCGAGATTGCCGGCTTTTAGCTGCTGGTAGGTAATATCGGTCCATTCCGTGCCGAAGCCTTCGGGCAGTGCCGTATCCGCCAGTTCTTCCATGGTTTTGAGGGCCTGACCGCTGCTGTAGCCGGGGGCATTGTTGCCGTTGACGGCAATCGACTTGTACATGTTGTAGTGCGGGATGTTGTAAGGACCGGTCATGGGCTGCGTCCGGATGAAGGCACTCAAATCGATCATATCCCCTTGCTGGTTGCGAACCTTGAGCCGCGTAATGTCGGCTTCATCAGAGCGGGCGTCGGCCTCAGCCTGAAGATACACCCGGTAGACCCGGCCGTACTTGTTGAACTCGTTGACATACAGCGATCCCAGGTTGATCTGCAGGGTATCGAAGATATCGGTAATTGAAACCTTGCGGGTTTTGGCCTTGGTGCGATCCACGTCCAGAAAGCGCTGGGGCACTGCCGGGTTAAAGGTGGTATACACGCCGACTAGCTCCGGCCGTTTGCGGGCCTCACTGATAAAATGTTCCACCGCACGCGTCAGCGCTTCGACACCCTGATCGTTGAGGTCCTGAATTTCATACTTGAAGCCGCCGGTCGCCCCCAGGCCGGGAATCGAGGGTGCGTTGGCGATCATCACCCGCGCCTGGGGGATTGCGCTGGTTTTGGCGCGTATTGCGGCCATGATGGCCTCCACTTGGGTCTCCGGCGTCTTGCGTTCGCCCCAGGGTTTGAGGATTACAAACGTAAAACCGGCAAAGGGCTGCTTGATCTGGTCGATGACATTATAGCCGGACACTTCCACCAAATCCGCCACCCCCGGGGTTTTGCGCGCCATTTCACTGACCTGCTTCATCACGGCCTGGGTGCGTTCGATGGTGGCGGCATCGGGCAACTGCACCAACGCCAGAAAATAGCCCTGATCCTCCTCGGGCACAAATCCCGTGGTTATTGAGCCAAACCAATAGACTGTCAGCAGGCACAACCCGATAAAAGCAGCCAGCACCACGTACCACATCTTCGCCATCACCTTGACACTGGCAGCGTAACCCGAAGACAGTTTGTCGAATCCCTTGTTGAAGGCCCGGAAAAAGGCGTTGGTCTTGCCGGATCCCGACTTCAAAAATACTGCGCACAGGGCCGGGCTCAGGGTCAGGGAGTTGAAGCCGGAGAGGCCCACCGCCATGGCAATCGTCAGGGCGAACTGCTTATTGATCATCCCGGTCATGCCGGGGATAAACGCTACCGGCACAAAGACAGCCATAAGCACCAGCGTGGTGGCAACGATGGGTCCCCTGACTTCGTTGACGGCTTCGGCCGTGATCTCCTTGATGTCGCGTTGCCCGCCTTCCTCCAGCTTGCGCATGACGTTTTCCACCACCACAATGGCATCGTCCACCACCAGGGCCACCGCCAGGACCATTCCCAGCATGCTCAACGAGTTGATGGAAAATCCGAAGATTTTCATGAAGGCAAAGGTGCCGATCAGAGAAACCGGCACGGCAATGGTGGGAATCAGGACGGCCCGGAAATTCTGAAGGAATATAAACACCACCAGCACCACCAGGGCCACTGCCTCCAACAGGGTCACGATGACTTCTTTGATCGATTCGGTGATAAACTCCGTGGTGTCATAGCGCATGACCCACTGCATATCTTCGGGAAAGTGCTTGGCCAGCTTGTTCATATTTTCGGTGACCACCGCTTTTATCTGGAGCCCGTTGGCTTCGGCCAGCTGGAAAACAATAATCGTGGCCGTAGGTTTGCCGCTGAGCTTGGTGTCCCAATCATATTCTTCCGCGCCCAGTTCCACCCGGGCCACATCGCGGATGCGCACCACCGAACCGTCGGGATTGGCCCGCACGATGATGTCCTCGAATTGCGAGACCTGCTCCAGTCGTCCCAAGGTGTTGAGCTGGTACTGGAAGGCCTGTCCGGGGGGCGCCGGGGCCTGTCCGATCGTGCCGACGGCCACCTGCTGGTTCTGCTCCTGGATGGCATCCCGTACATCGGCGGCGGTCAGACCCAGGTTGGTCAGCCGGGCCGGATCGAGCCAGATCCGCATGGCATATTTGCTCAGGCCGAAATTCTCGATCTCGGCCACCCCCGGTATCCGGGACAGGGCATCGGTGATGTGAATATCGGCGTAATTTTGCAGAAAACGAGCCTCGTAGGTCCCCTTGGGGGAGATCAGGTTGACCGCCAGCAGCATGTTGGACGAATGCTTCTGGATGGTGAGCCCGACCTGGTTCACCTCAGGCGGCAGTTCGGATATGGCCTCGTTGCTGCGCGTCAGAAGCTCCATCTGGCCGATATCCTGATCAAAACCCACATCGAAAGTGACGGTGATGGCCGAATCCCCGTTGTTGGTGCTGGTGGAGGTCATGTAGATCATGCCCGCCGCACCGTTGATCTGTTCTTCCAGGGGTGTGGTCACGGTGTTGGCGACCACGTCGGCACCGGCACCGATGTACTGGGTGGAAACCTGCACCTGGGGTGGTACCAGCGGTGGGTACTGGGCGATGGGCAGCACCAGCATACTGATGGCCCCGGCCAGAATCATAACCAGCGCAATCGACATGGCAAAAATGGGTCGTTGGATAAAGAAGTTCACGTTTCAGCTCCTAATTTAATCAATCAGGGTTCGCGCGTTCAAGGGTTCTGGGCGCAAATAATAGTTTTCAGGTGTCAGGTGTCAGTAGTCCGGCGGAAACCCGGCTTTTTCCTGAACACTGAAACCTGATCATACATCATTAATGGGCCAGCCCTGAGGACGCGGGTCATCATTTGAGTCATACACAGCCGATTCCTCTTTTATCTGCCATCGCCGCTCTGGCTCTGGAATTTTTCGCTCCAGTGTTTTCTCAAGTCCGTTTAACATGCGAATGCATTCTTTGTAGCGGCCTCTAAATTCTAGATATACTTTTTCTGTGATGTATCCTTTGAGTTTTGCCATAAACAGGTGATGAATCGTCTCACCGGCTTCACCTCTGCTGCGATTGACGCCTTCAATCTTGTTACGTATATGCCGGTCATCATTTTTCTCGGCAAGCTGGGAAGGTGAGCTGTTTGACGAACGCCTTGCCTGGCTTCCCAACTCATACTTCTCTTCTTGGGGCCAGGTGTGTGTCAATTCACAGACCTCAATGTGTAATTGGCACAGCTTTTTATAGACTTCAAGGTCCTCCACATCCATATAATGTTTCGTTGTCACTGCCTTCCCTCTATCCTTCCTGAAACCTGAACACTGACACCTGAAACCTCCATTAGTCCTGACACCGTGAAACCTGAAACCTTGATAAAAGGACCTACTTGAACAATTTCCCGCCAAAATGCTCCATGTACTGCTCAATCTCTTTTGCGAAATGTTCCAGGAACTTATCCATCTTATCGCCTTCATGCTGCATGACGTTTTCAGCGATGCTGGATGCTTTATCATATGCTTTTTCGAATTCATGATCCGCCAGGCCGCTGATTTCTTTTGCGTCTTCCTTGGTGATGTGCCCGGCGTGGGCGAAAACCGAGGCAAATACGCCGCTCAAGTGTTTCACTTTTTCCTTAGCCATTTTTCTTCTTCTCCTTTGGGTGTAATTCAAGACTGTTGGTTCAAGTTTCGGGTTTCGGGTGTCACGTATCAATCCCCCCACTGGGTTCCCACTCACCGTTGTGATTTTGGCATTCCTCGTTATTCGGGTCGCGCCGGTTCGTTCCCGTGGACGGCTCCGTCCCCTTGATCGGGCGGCAAGGGTGGTAATGATCGTCGTAGTCGTCGTGGCTGTGATGGTAGTGTGAATCGTAGCCCGACCCATCATCATGCCGGTGCTCGCCTCCGCGATAGTGCTCGTGGGGATGCTCACCGTGGTGGTGACCGCCACCCCAGCCGCCCCCGTGACCGTGGGCATGAACGATCGTTATGTTCAAGCCAGGAGCCGCCACTAGGATCATCCCTGTCACCAGGGCGATCAGTAATCCGCTTTTCATGGGATTCATGTTCTGCCCCCTTCCATTAGAGTTCCCAATGCATGACCGCACAATGCCATAATGGGCATCGGTTTCCACAATAAAATGCCGCGTGCTTAGAAGCCATATATCCAAAAGTCTCCGGCGGAAACCCTGCTTTCAACTGAAACCTGCCTGCCCGGCGCAGCTCGCAAGAGCGAACACGGGACACCTGAAACCTGGTCATGATGGCTGCTTATCCGGCCGCCACCGCAAAAAGGGTGATAAACCCCAGAGCCGCAGCAACCAGCGCAATACCGAATCTTTGGGCCGGGTTTTTACTGATATTAAAGGCCACCAGACATTGCAAGGTATAATAAAACGCAAATGCCCTGGATGCAAGCGTCAGGACCGTTAGCGTATTGAAAAAAGCGACCATGACAGCGATGCCGCAGATTAACAAATAGGCGTGCCGGGAATCCACATGCTGCTTGGTGGTTTCGGCCAGGTTGCCGCCGCCGCCGATCGTGTCCGCCACCGCCGCGCTGAACTGGCTTAAGACGGCGGCAGCAACCAGCGGCACCGGCAGCAGAAAAGATGCCTTGCCGGCCAGCATGATGAGGGCGTTATCCTCAACTTTTGCGCCCAAAAAATGCATCAGGGGTATCGCCAATATGATGAAAACGATATAAACGCCGGTCGAAACGATTTGAGACAGGCGACAGGATCGGATCCGGGTTTCAGTATCAAACTCTTCTTCCAGATAACGGGAGGTCTCAAATCCCTGAACGACAATAAGTGTCCCGCCGACGATGGTGAGAATCTGCCACCAGCCGTGGTCGGGCATTTTTGGCAACTGAATGCCGGGACCACTGAAGGCCTTGACATCGTAGAAAGCAAAACCGGCCAGCAGGAGCACAATAATAACCAGGGTAACCCTCAGGGCAATTCTTTCAAGATTCTGAAGCATATCGAGCCCTTTGGTAAACCCGATTAAACCGATGATGCTTATAACGGCTACGGTTAAAATATGTTCATTGATAGCGGTGTCGATTCCCAAACCACCCAGCAAAAATGTCGCCAGAATCCGGATATAAAGGCAGACGGAAATAGCGTAAGCGATGACCAGAGCAAGGTCGGAAGTATGTTCAAAAAAAACGGAAGGATGGGCCGCCGTTCCTGCCTCCATCAATGGTTCGGCGTTGCGAATGTTAAAACGAATCACACTGCCCATAGCATAGGCCAGACCGCAAACGCAGGCCATCGCCAGCCAGGCATACGGACCCACGGCGCCGGCGAGAATAGGTACGATGACCAAAAAACCGCTGCCGAAGATCGAAGCCAGTGGTGTGGCTGTGGCTCTGATTGCCTTTTTTGTGCTTTCTTTCATCGGATCTCCTTTCGTTGACTATTGCGGCTCGAGTTTTGGTTTTCAAATTCTTTGGATATTTCCAACGGCACAGCACTCTTGATATGCAGGTCGCGCTGCGGAAATGCGATTACGATCCCATTGGCGTGGAAGCTGTCCCAAACCGCCATAAGAACAACATCCTTGACATTGTCAATCCCATTTTTGGGATCATCGATCCAAACGCGCAATTGCAAATTGACAGTACTGTCGCCATATTCAATTACAAGGCATTTCGGTTCAGGGATCTTTAAAATACGGTCGATGCTCTTGGCAACGCTTAAGGCCAGGGTTTTTGCCTTGTTCAAATCCGACTTATAGGCGATGCCGAACGGTATGTTAAGGCGTAGGAGGTTATCGTTGTAAGATAGATTTTCTATTTTTTGCGTCACAAAGACCTCATTGGGTATGAGCAGTAATGACCCGCTTCGCGTGGCCACCTGAACATAGTTTAAGCCCATTTGCGTAATCCATCCCCAGCTGGCACCAATAACGCTTTTCTCAAAGACGATCACATCTCCGTGACGAATGGGTTTGCTGATCAGCAGCATCATCCCGCTGATCAGATTGGATCCGATTTTCTGCAGTCCAACACCGATGCCAAGACCGATGGCTCCCCCGGTGACGGCGATGGCCGTCATATGGATCCCGGCCGCTCTTAGAGAGATCAAGATCACCATCGTCACCATTGCCGCTTTGATAACTCTTTGGAGCAACGTTCGGTCAGAGTAAGTCAGGTGGCTGTAGGTTGTTAACCAGTGGGCAATAAAGCGGTTGGCCGCGCCCGCCGCGGCCCACAGCAGAATGAAAACGATGATCGCTTCGGTCAAACCCCAAATGGAGATGCTGATTTTACCCAACCCGATCGTCATGCTGTCAAGCAGGCGGACGGTCGGGTCCCACAATTTGGATATCCGCAAAGATGCGACAATCACGCAGATCACATACACAAAGCGGATCCAGAACGTACTCTTTATGTAAAATGATGCAAAGCGAATGACCAGCAAGACAACGATAAGGTTGAGGGCCATGTGAAAAAGGCCGAACGGTATTTCGAGCCGTTTGAAAAGGACCTGGCAAAACCAAACAAGCAACATCCAAAAAATATACTTGAGGATAGTGGCAAAATGGGCCGGGCTCATTGTAAATCGCATGTGAGCCTTAACCTTCTCGATGTCTTTTTCAAGGAATTGATGGATCTTTACGGCCAACAGCCAGGCGATCAGATAAGTGACGCCAATGGCTCCTATCTGCAGAAATCCGATCGGATGAGAAAGGTCCTCACGGAGCCCTTGAACCAGGGACGTGAAGAACATCGAAACATTATCTGAGAAAATTGACTTTGGCATTCGATGGCCTCCTAATATTAATCAAAAAATGGAAAATTGATTCTGAATATCACAGCTTAGTCAACTCAATAAACGCAATAAACTTCAGATATTCGCAACGTGTACTCGCTACCCGTAACCCGCAACGCGCACCCCGACTTACCAGTCCGGCCAATTGAATAGACGGTCGACCTCTTCAGACGGCGGGTATTCCAGCTCATCGGGCGACAGCAAATCACCCCAGTTAGTGCGCCTTTCCATCTCTGCTTTGATGTCGCCGGGTACAAAATCCTTGCCTGCACGCATTTCCCAGCCTCCGCCCAGCGCCTTGTACAGGGAAATCAGATTCAGGCCTACATCGCCGGTGCTGGCCACCCAATTGTCTTGCTGTTGAACCAGGTTCTGCTGGGCATCCAGCACCCGCTGAAAATCTACCAATCCTTCCTTGTACTGCAGCAGCGATAAATCCACCGAACGCTTGTAGGCCTCGACCGCATCGTCTAAAAACGCAACTTTATCCTGGGTGCGTAAAAAAGCAATCATCGCGTCTTCCACTTCTTGAACCGCCTCCAACACCGTGTTTTCGTAATCCACCGCCAGCTGCTGGAAGCGCGCATCTTCCACCCGTATGCTGTTGGTAATGCGCCCGTAATTAAACAGGTCCCAAGTAATCGAAGGACCGGCGGAATACCCAAAACTTTTATTTTTAAACATATCGCTAAGGCCGGCATTGTTCGATTGGGGCGGGTTGGTGCTGCCGGTGGTTGCATAGCCAATGGAACCAAACAGAGAAAAATGGGGAAAAAGAT
Organism: uncultured bacterium; assembly: GCA_965370395.1. Classification (GTDB taxonomy): domain Bacteria; phylum Desulfobacterota; class Desulfobacteria; order Desulfobacterales; family JAHEIW01; genus JAHEIW01. The sequence continues at coordinate 225 of CBDUUO010000077.1, read as the reverse complement.
CCGCTTTGGCCACGCCGATCTGGGCACTTTGAGCCGCCAGCTGACGTTCGGCCAAACGAATATCGGGCCGCCGGCGCAGCAACTCGGCCGGAATCCCAACTGCAATCTCAGCCGGCATCTGCGGAATGCGTCCCTGTCCTGCAAGCATAGCATCAATTTTCCCGGGAAGTTTACCCAGCAAAATGGCGAGCGCATTTTTGGCCTGGCGGATCCCGGACTCAAAGC
>CBDUUO010000076.1:0-10201 GCA_965370395.1 uncultured bacterium | reverse complement strand
TGGGATTGCTTCGTCACTTCGTTCCTCGCAATGACCGGCGATAAGACTTTTTACGAGATAATCATTTTTTCATTTCTAAGAAAATCAAGCAGGGCTTCTACTGTATCATCCGGCCGCTCCATAGGAACGAAATGACCGGTTTCTTCAAAACACCGAAAAGCAGTTCCCGGAACTTTCGCTTTGAATCTTTTCGCTGCCGGAGCCAAGAAGGTGTCAGAATCCGCACCATACAGAACTAAAGAAAGATATCCCAATTTTTCAATTCTTGAGGATTGGCCGGCGCTTTGGTTCCACCATGCCCCCGGTCATCCATGCCTAAAATTTTAAGGTGGGGTCTCAGCCTTGCAGCCAGGAGCGCATAAGTACCGGCACATAATCCAGTTGCATGGGAAAAATGTGCCAATGGCCCCGCCCCGCCCCAGTCGACAAAGTGAAATTTGCCGTCTGTTCCTTGGAAGGTATGATCCTGTCGAGACATAATATGAGGTTTTGCTACAGACCCATGAACTTGGCCGCGATGCCTTTCATAATCTCATTGGTCCCCGCAAATATAGACATTACCCTGACATCGCGCCAGGCCTGGGCAATCGGGCATTTTTCCAGAATCCCGAAACTGCCACAAAAATCAAGCGCGCGATCAGCAACCCGTTTGACCATGTCCGTGGTCCAGTATTTGGCCATGGAGGTTTCAATCACCACATTTTGACCTTCGATATGATCCATAATGAGTTTATCGACAAAGGTTCGCCCCAGTTTTACCTCGGTGGTCATTTCTACCAGACCAAATTGGATGACCTGGGATTTCGCAATAGGTTTTCCCGATACGCGCGTGTCTTGGCAGTGCTGCATGGTCCATTCCAGAATACGTTCTGCTGCTGCAACTGCCCAGATGGCACAAACCAGGCGTTCCTGCTGCAGTTTTTCCATGAGCATTAAAAACCCCTCGCCTGTTTTACCCAGGCGATTCGCTTTGGGTATGCGACATTTGGTGAAAAACAGCTCCGCGGTGTCCTGGCTCCACAAACCCATTTTTTTCAACCGGCGCCCCTTCTCGAAGCCCGGCGTTCCGGATTCAACCAGAAAAAGTGAAATGGCCTGGTACGGGTCCTCGACCACGGGGTCTCTGGCGGCCAGCACCACCAGATCGGCAATAATGCCGTTGGATATAAACGTTTTGGAGCCGTTGAGGACCACCTCATCCCCTTCTTCGACCGCAGACGTCGATATACCGGCAAGATCACTGCCTGCATCCGGCTCCGTCATGGCCACAGCAGCAATGATGTCACCGGAGACACAGCCCGGAAGATATTTGTTCTTAATTTCATCCGAACCAAATGAAGTGATATACGGAACTACGATATCACTGTGCAAAGACGCGACCAAACCATTTTGATAGGTTCTTGAAATCTCCTCTGTTATAATAACGGCGTAAAGAAAATCCCCTCCCAAACCTCCATATTCAGAAGAGACCTCCGTACACAGAAAGCCCGCCTGACCCATTTTCTTCCATGCACGTTTGGGGACAATCCCATCTTTTTCCCATTGACCCGCGTGGGGCGTCACTTCTTTGGCCAAAAAACGTCGCAGCCGTTTTCTGAAATTACGGTGCGCCTCGGTATATTGTAATATCTCCATCTATTAAGCTCACTTTGTTCGCGCGTTAGGAGCACTTTGTTTAAGGAGCGCTCCGCTTTAGGAGCGTCCTGCCCGGGCAGGACTTGAGGTCTATATTGTCTGCCTCAATCCTCGAGTTCCGCAGGAACGGTCCTCAAGGCTCAAAGAGCCGCTCTTAAAGGCCCTCAATGGGCCGCTCGATTATTGTTTGAACTTCCCGACAATGGCAATACTGCACACATTCATGGCCGGAAAGCCGCCCAGATTATGGGTCAATCCATATCTGGGATTTTCAAGCTGACGCTCGCCGGCCCGGCCGTGAAACTGCAGATAAAGCTCATAAAGCATTCTGAGCCCGGATGCCCCGATGGGATGACCAAAACACTTCAGCCCGCCGTCCACCTGACAGGGAATCGTTCCGTCCCGGTCGTAAAACCCGTCCATAACATCTTTATAGGCCTGTCCTCTTTCTGAAATATGAAGGTCTTCCATCGTCACCAGCTCGGTAATCGAAAAACAATCATGGACCTCCATCATATTGATGTCTTCCCGCGGTTTCGTAATGCCGGCCTCTTGGTAAGCCTCGGTGCTGCATTTGCTGGTGGTGATAAAATGGTCGCCGTCCCAGTCGTTATAGCCCATCTCCTCCCCGCTGCTCAATGCCAGTTGAAGGGCTTTAACGGTAACAAAATCTTTTTTGCCCAGCTTTTTGGCCACTTCAGGAGTGGCCACGATCGCACAGGCAGCGCCATCGCTGACGCCGCAACAGTCAAACAGGCCCAGAGGATGGGCGATAATCGGGGCCGCCATAACCTGCTCCTCGGTCACCGCTTTCCGCAGGTGGGCTTTGGGATTCAAGGCACCATTGGCATGGCTTTTGGCAGAGACGTGCGCCATGGCGCGTTTGAGGTCCTGATCGGGCACCTTATATTTGGCGGCATAGGCGCCGGCCAGCTGAGCAAAAGCACCGGGAGCGGTCATATTCGGAAACCACTGCCAGGTAAGGCTTCCGGAATCCGAACCCACGAAACTGGGCAGGCCGCCATAGCCGATGTCTTTGAGCTTCTCCACACCCAGGGCCAGGCAGATATCGTAGGCGCCGGATGCCACCGCATAACAGGCGCCCCGAAATGCTTCTGTTCCGGTGGCGCAAAAATTTTCCACCCGCGTGACCGGAATCATGGGAAGGCGAAGCGTCAGGGACATGGGCAGGGCACTTTTGCCTACATTGATGCTGTCAAAGCAGGTGCCCAGCCAGGCGGCGCCGATATCTTTTTTGTCGATTCCGGCGTCTTCCAGACATTCTTTAAAGGCCTCAACCATTAGTTCTTCAGCGCCCATGTCCCAGCGCTCGCCAAAGCGGGTACATCCCATTCCAATGATGGCGATTTTGTCCTTTATCCCGGTAGCCATAGTATTTTCCTCCAACGTAGAGGTTGAATAGTCAGTTCGTATACTTGTTTAGTGGTCAAAGGTTCAGCGTTCAGCGTTCTGCGTTCAGGGTTCAGGGTTCACCGTTCAGGGTTACCTTTTTGCAAATGCGTTCACAGGTTCAGGGTTAGCTTTTTTTTGTTGATCTTTCTTAATCGTTCTATTTTCAAGCTTTTCCCCTCCGAACCTTCGAAGCAACGGTTCAGATTTGGCTTTAACCTCTGAACCCTGAACCTCTGAACCCTGAACCTTTTAACCTTGAACATCTGAACGTTTGCTTTTCAACCTAACTTGAAAAGCTTCTCGAGCAGTTGCGACTTCATGATATCGCCTTCGATTTTCAGTTTGCCGGAGGTGTAAGCCTGCATCGCCGGCAGGGTGCCTTGCATCATTGCCAGAAAGTCGGCATCCGCCATCTTCAGCGTACACACCGGTTTTGCGTGAACTCCGGTTTCAATCGTACAGGTGCTGTCCTTAATCATACAATGCCAGTCGCCGCCGCCTGCCCCTGAGATGTTGAACTGAAATACGACATCGACACCGGCAGCTGCATCGGCTTTAAAGGTTTCAAGCATATTTTCAAAGATACCGGCAACGCTGCCGCTCCCTTGCGCCGCTGTCTCATCTTCAACCGGCTCGGTAGGGGGCGGTGCAATCAGAGCAAAGACAGCGCTATTGGCTTCTTTAAACTCCCGGGCCCCGTCGATGGAGTTGATTTTTCCCCAGTTCTCGTGGATCAGCTCGGGGGTCGGCGGCTTATTCTGATCTCCCAGTTGAACGGCGGAGCCGGTCAGAATCGCTGCTCGATTAAAGTAACCCATACCGCAATTAAAGATGCCGCCGCTTTCCTGACATGCTTCGCTGCAAAGAACCATCACAAGGGGTGTAACAAATTCCGGTTTTGATTTTTCGAACAGATCCGGCGGCATCACCTCTTCGGTCAGCCGTGAAGCGGCAATGGGCGCAATGGTGTTGATGTGAATATTATACTTCATGCCTTCCAGCTTCAGGGTGTTCATCAATCCGACCAGGGCCGTCTTGGCGGCTGAATAATTGGTTTGCCCGAAATTGCCGTATAAACCCGCAGCCGAAGCGGTCATCACGATCCGCCCGTAACCGTTGTCCTTCATAACGGCCATCGCCGGCCGGGTAACAAAATAAGCGCCGTTCAAATGGACATCTAAAACCGCTTTCCAGTTTTCGGGCTCCATTTTTAGAAAGCTTTTATCTTTAAGGATGCCGGCATTGTTGATCAATATGTCAATCCGACCGAAGGCATCCAGTGCGGTCCGCACGATATTCTCGCCGCCTTCGGGTGTGGCCACATTATCGTAGTTTGCCACGGCTTCGCCGCCCGCGCGTTTGATTTCTTCAACAACCTGATCGGCAGGGCTTTTTGAGCCTTTGCCTGAACCGTCGCGGGCACCTCCCAGATCGTTGACCACCACCCTGGCCCCGCACCGGGCCAGCTCCAGTGCATAGGCCCGGCCCAGACCCGCGCCGGCCCCGGTGACAATCGCCACACGGTCATCAAAGCGAATCCCACCCCCTTCTGCGATGGCGCCGGGAATCGGAACGGCTTTCCAGAAGTAGTTCACAAAGCCGCGCTCTTTGTCCACACCTTTGCGTTTAAAGACCATTTGCACCGGCAGCCCGACCTTTAGATCCTCGAGTTCACAATCCGCAAAATCAGCCACCAGCCGCCCGCCGCTTTCAAATTGCACCATACCGTATATTGCCGGAGGGTCTACCGAGATCGAAAGCATATCTGCGGTAAAGGTTTTAACCCGGGCCGGCACATCGGCAAATTCGTAATCCTCCTGGCTGTGGAAAGCGCCGCAGCCGGGTTTCACGCAGATATCCATCTTCGGGAACTGGGGGGTTCCGCATTCTTTGCATTTACCGCCCACCAGGCCTAAAATCATTTTATTTTTGCGCCATAAAACGGTGGTGGCGGTCTGGGTCGGTGCTTCGGCCCGAATACCCATCTCCGTCTGAATCAGATCCCTGAATTTGAGCCATTTCATATAGTTGCCCATGGCTCTTTTATTCGCCAGTGACCCGGCAACGCCGTTTCTTTCAGCCAGATGAGTGCTGTTTTCGGTCACCTCGAAAAGCAGGGCATTGGCTCCCTGGCCGAAGCCGATCATCAGAATCCGATCGCCCGGCCGGGCCTTTTCCAGGGCCGAAATAAACATGATAAACGGATGGGCCGTGCCGGTTTCACCGCAGACCTCATGCATATTGTCCACCAGTTTCTCGGAAGTGGCACCGAGCTGCGCGGCGATATTGAGGTGGTCCCTTTTAAAAATGCAGGGATAAACCAGTTTGTCGACATCATCCATGGTGATGCCCAGTTTTTCAAATAGGCCGTTGACCACCTCGGGAATGATCCGGCCGTATCCGGCATCTCTGGCCCAGCGTTCTTCCCAGACGTAGTCGTACTTCTTATCGGAACCGCGGTAATGATCGACAAATTCATGGGCAATGGAATAAGATCCCTTGTATTCAGCGATTACATCCGTATCGCCGACCATCAGAGAGGCCGCGCCGTCACCGAACCACATTTCATAAAAAGAAGCGGCTTTGGTCTCACGGCGGTCGGTGGCGGTCACCATGATGCTGTTTCTTTCACCGCTTTTGACCGATTCCAGGGCGGTTATCATCGCGGTGGTCGAGGCTTTCTGGGAAGAGGTATAATCCGCCGTAATCAGGTTGTCTTTGAGATTGATCGCCGACGAAACGATCCCGGCATTCTGCCGATCGGCAAACGGCATGGTTGTGGAGGCCAGATACAACGCATCCAGCTTTTGCTTGTCCTGACCGCGAAGGCAGTCGCGGGTGGCGGCCACCGCCATCGTAATGGCATCTTCATCCCAGTTACACATGGACCGTTCCCCCTGTGCGACCATCATCAGCGCGGGTGCGAACCAGCCCATGGCTTGAAAGATCACCATACGCTCCAATCTCAACCTTGGAATATAGGCACCATAGGAAGTGATACCGATCATCTTTAAACCCCCCTCTTGAATTGCGGATTTCGGATTTTAGATTTTGGATTTACACTGTTTCTCTCTATTTATAAATAAGATCCATAAACTAAAAAAATCGGCTGATTAACTTTGACAGACTCGTAAAAAGTCCTATCGCCGGTCATTGCGAGGAACGAAGTGACGAAGCAATCCCATGATTTCAGAGACTTGGATTGATAGAGATTGCTTCGCTACGCTCGCAATGACAGCTTCGCAGACTTTTTACGAAAGCATCAACTTTAAAATTTAAACAGTTTTTCAATCAGTTGAGATTTCATGATATCCCCGCTGATGATAAGCTTGCCTGACGTATAGGCCTGCATGGGTGGCAGAACGCCGTTCATCATATTAAGGAAATCATTGTCTGCCATCTTCAACGTGCACCCCGGTTTTTCGTGAACCCCGGCTTCAATCGTGCAGGTGCTGTCCTTAATCACACAATACCAGTCACCGCCACCACCACCGGTTATGACAAACTGGAAAACAACATCCACGTCTGCGGCTGCATCCGCGACAAACGCGTTCGGCATCGCATCAAATATCGTGTCAACGGTTTCAAGCCCCTGCGCGGTGCCGCCGGCATCTTCGGCCGGCTGGGTGAAAGCCCGCAAAACATCACCGATCTGCTCGGTGGCATTCCAGTATTCTTTGGCGCCTTTCAGAGTGGTGACATTTTCCCATTGAGCCAAAAGCTGCTCGGGATCCGGAATCTCCCGGCCATCGCCCACCACAATACCGGGCCCGGTCACAATGGCGGCCCGATTGAAACAACCCATTCCCACATTGTACATATTGCCGCTGACCGGACATTGCTGCGACACCAGATAAAGCGCCATCGGTGCCACCAGTTCCGGTTCCAGTTTATCGATGAAATCCGGCGGCAAAATGTCTGCGGTCAGGCGCGAGGCCGCCACCGGGGCGATGGTGTTGACCTTGATATTGTATTTTTCGCCTTCTAATTTTAAGGTGTTCATCAGGCCCACCAAACCCATCTTGGCGGCCGAGTAATTGGTCTGGCCGAAATTACCGTAGAGTCCCGCCGCTGAAGTCGTCATCAGGATCCGTCCGTATCCCTTTGCCTTCATCACGCCAAAAGCCGGACGCGAGACGTTATAGGCCCCGTTTAAATGCACATCGAGGACCGCCTGCCAGTTTTGCGGTTCCATTTTCAAAAAAGTCTTATCCCTCAGGATCCCGGCATTGTTGATCAGGATATCGACCGTACCGAACGCATCCAGAGCCGTCCTAACGATATTGTCGCCACCGGCAACGGTGGTCACACTGTCATAGTTTGAAACCGCTTCGCCACCCAAAGCCTCAATCTCTTCAACCACCTGATCCGCCGGATTTTTGGAACCTTCCCCCGAGCCGTCCCGGGCGCCGCCCAGATCGTTGACCACCACGCGAGCGCCCCGTTTGGCCAGCTCCAGCGCATACACTCTGCCGAGCCCGGCGCCGGCACCGGTGACAATCGCCACGCGGCCATCAAATCGAATCTCTTCTTTAACAATGTCGCCGTATTCAAATATGCCGTTATCCATCACCACTTCAGCGGACTCGGCGTTGATGACGCGCCAGAGCGCCTTGCCGGCATCGATTTTCCAGATCAACGTTTTAATCGGCACACCGGGATACAGGGGGCGTTTAAAGCGGCAGTCGAGCCGCCTGACATTTTGCGGTTCACCCGGGATCAAGGTTTCAATCAACGCCCGACACGCATATCCGTGGGTACACAAACCGTGCATAATCGGCTTTTCAAAACCGGCCATTTTGGCAAATTCGCTGTCCACATGCAGTTGAAACGTATCACCGGAAAGCCTGAAGATCAACGGCTGATCCGGTATGGGCGCGGCTTCCACAACAAAATCCGGCTCTCGGTCCGGAAAATGAATTTGTTTTTTGGGTGCATCGTCACCACCGAATCCGCCGTCCAGGCGCGCAAAAACAGTGGCAATACCGGTAAACAATTTGGTGCCGTTTGAGTGATGCGTTTCGAATTCGGCAATGATCAGGGCACCTTTATCTTTACCCTTGTCATAGTAATGGGTAATGGAACCTTCGGTGGAAAGGGTGCCTTCGGAAGGAATCGGGTTGTGGAAGATGATTTCATGCTCGCCGTGTAAAATGCCCACCAGATTGACATTGCTGGTAGTTGCCAGCTCGGGCATTAAATCATAAATCGTGGTAATCGCAAAGCTGGGAATCACCTTTAAATCTTTTTCATAACAATAATCCAGATCTGAAAACCCGGCGCCCACCCCGAGCGCATAGAGCACGGTGTCCTTCCAGGTGTAATCTTTGGTAAACGGTCCGATTTTTTTACCAATGGCATCTATGTTTAGCGCCATACCTCCTCCTCAATTTAACTGGTTTCATAACCATTACCATGGATACTTGCCCGATGGCTGTGTTACTCGTCGTCGATGATGGTATCGCGGCAAGATAAGGCTTCTGTTCTTTTTTACCTTTCTGTCAGCGAAGAGATCATAAAAGGTGTCGTTTATTAATTTGCTCAGCGAACTAGTTTTTATATTCGAAACGCATCTCTGCGTTCGATTGGATGCAATTTTTGGTTTTGACTGCTTCTACGCTCCAAACCTCTCCTGAGGCCCACACCGCTTCTACGGTCAAACCCGCGCCGGCGGTCTCTGCCGGATCTTCTTTCCGGTTCGTACCCCGGGTTATCATTCTGCCGCCTGTCAATTCCCAGGCGATTTCCCCCGTTGTCTGCCATCAACCGTTCATTCTCAGAAAACGTCATTGTTAAATTCCTAAAGATAGCGCTTTACATATGCCGGCCGACAGGCTTTTCCCAGTCAAAAAATTGCACTTCCAGCATCGATATCGGACGGCGGTGGAAGAGTAATACGAGCAGAAGGCCGTCAGTGAAATAGGGATCGCCACCCAAATTGAGACGGCATTTCTCCGAGGATGCCGCAGGCAAGCCTTTAGCCCATCCGATTTTTTGCAGCCCCTGCGAAAACAGCATGTCTTCACCAAAGCTGTTGCGCACTTCATCTATATCATCGTCTATCTTGTGGGTCACAAAATGGCCCGGTTTAAAAGTGAAATGTTTCCTCTCAACATCAAACATCGTATTGGCACGCAGTGCAGGAATTTGGAAGAAGAAAGTTAAAAATTTTACTTCGCCCCGCGAAATGAGATCGATATCAACTTCTTTATCATCCTGATCCAGATTTACAAAAAAGAATCCCGAAACAACGCTGCCGGGCACGATGGGGTTTCTGAAACCAAGTTGTTTGAAACGGGCGTCTATCCTGTCGTTTACACCCAGGGAAAGCCAGCGGTGGCTACTATATGCGATCTCATTAGGAGAGTAATAGTCCGGATCCAGTGCCGAAGACAGCAGCCAATAATTGTGGTTGTCTCTATTTTCGACCTCAACCCAGACCGCCTGGGCCCACCGTAACGCCAGATTGACGCCAAAAATTTGCTCACTCTCCTGGTTCGTCAGGACTGCCGCCGTCACCCTGACATTGCCGTCTACTTGAGTTTGGGAATGCTGCTTGAACGGGACCTCATTAATGGCAACGGGATGATAGGCAGCACAGCCACCGAGTATAAGAAGAAAAAAACCATATGCTAATAAAAATGAAAAAGACAGAATATGTGTTCGTTTGGGTTTCAAGCCCAATTTCTCCGCGTAACATTGGTGATCAATGGAAAATTTTGTTTGCATTAATTTTATACCGCTTTCCATAATAATGTTCCGAATTGCGGAATAGGGGCATAAGTGGTTGTAGAAAAAAACGTTTGAATAACGGAACGTTTTTTTGACAACCACTATAACTGTTTGGGCCAATTAAATTTATTACATCAAAAAAGATCTCTTTGGCAAGATTATCTTTGCTGCCCATACAAATTACATCGAAGAATACCTTTTCTGGAGTTTTAAAAAAATACTTTTTCTACCTATCCAAAAATCTGTCGCAAAAATGCGCATTAATTCTATCCAAACGCAATCAAGTAACTTGTCGTTTTCCGCCATGAGTCGGATGGGAAAGGGGTCAAGTCTGCTCTTGACTCTTAATGGCATTTTCTGCATCAGAATGCCTGTGGCAGGACCCTTGCAATGGGAAAGCGGTTGAAGTATGAAATTCGAG
>CBDUUO010000075.1:0-10279 GCA_965370395.1 uncultured bacterium | reverse complement strand
TCTAAATATTTTCTTCAATTTTCAAAGAACAAATTTACTATACCCAACCCTGTTAGGGCTATTTTTCAGGGCGGAGTAATTAGGAAGCGCTCCACTAAGTGCAACCAATCGGTATACTTATTAATAACAGCAATAGACGTGCCAAAATAATGGATTGTCGCTTCTATTCAAAGTGCAGCCCCGAGAACATATGAAAATCGGGATCCGGTGAGGAAATAAAGTGCGGCGACAGATCTTTGGATTAAAAAGCGATTGATATCGGTATAAATTTTGACAGAGCCTTGACAGGTCTTGCCAAAATCTTGTCGTATCAAGAAAAACCCCGTTAGGGGGGGGTACCTAACAGGGTTCGTCGGAGGTGGGAATGAAGGAAAGGAGGAAACTTCATTCCATTTGCTATATATCTATGCAACTACTGTGCCATTTGAATATATTTAAAGATCGGTTTGTTTGGCAAACGGTCACCCGGTTGGCCGCAATTTTATTAATTAGTATTTCCAATAATTTAAATCATATTTCAGCTTTTATAGTTGTTTGAAGGTCGTTTTTTTTCAATTTGATCATCATTGGCAAAATAGAGGCCATTCGCAAAATGCAACCCATAATTTTGCATTTTGCGAATTTAACATGGGTCGGTCCTTTTTTTATGCGGTTAAGTCTTTGGGCAAAATGCCGATAGTATTATAGATTCTCATGTTCAAGGAGTTGGATGACGGAATGAAAGAATATCGCAAAACCCTTGCGGAGTTGATTAAATGAAATTGGCTTTTAGAAAAGAACAGGCCGAGGCTGCTGACCCGAAGGAATTACCACAAGCGCTGGGCAAGTACCGCAAGAAACATGAGTTCTTTTTGGTATCCATAAATGCGCTGTTGCAGTTTATTAAAGATTTCTCTCTTGATATCAAGGAAATTAAAAGCGAAGTTTTTAAAAAAGACATCAATGAACTTAAAGCTAAATTTAAGCGGGATGAAAAGTTAAAAAAGACTCAGTCGTCCTTTCACAAACACAAGAAACGCATTCGCAAGTTTATTGATCGGCAAAAACAATACCTGGCGGAACGCGAAAAAGAGCTCAAAGATATCATCGATTTGCTGACCAAGGCCATGGTGACCCTTGATACGGATAACCAGCAGTACCATCAGAAGATATACGAACAAAGTGAAAAAATCGAGCAGATTACCCGTCTGGATGATATTAAAAAGGTTAAACAGGCCCTGATCAATGAAATTGAAACTTTACGAAAAACCGTTCGAGACAAGCAGGAACGCGACAACAAGCAGCTGAAGGTTCTTTCTAAACAGGTCAGTACCCTCAATCTTGAATTAAAAAAAGCAAAAGTCGATTCGGTTACCGATGGACTCACTGGAATTTATAACCGCAAAGCATTTGACCGCTATCTCAATGAGCGGGTCCAACAAAATACCGTGACCCGAACCTCATTTGCGATCCTTATGGTGGATATTGATAACTTTAAAAATGTCAATGACTCCTACGGTCATTCCACCGGTGATCGCGTCCTGCTGGCTCTGGTACATAAATGCCGGAGCCTGATTCGCCATGAAGACTTTATTGCTCGCTACGGCGGTGAGGAATTTATCATCGTGCTGCCGAACGTATCCCTTCGAAATGCAGTCAAAAAAGCCAATCTGATATGCAAGGCGATTTCAGATACCCGCTATTCCTTAGAAGATGTAAAAGCCGGCCACATTCTGTCCATAACCGTTTCCATCGGTATCAGCACCTATCAAGAAGGGGACACGGCCAAAACCGTTATCGATCGAGCTGACCGAGCGCTTTATATCGCCAAACGCGCCGGGAAAAACCGGGTCGTGTCTGAAAACGAATTGACATCCGCTATGACTGCAAACGAGAATGGCAAATTTGCGCTATAGGCATATTTTGCCGCATCTGAACCTTATATTATGAGCACAACCGACGGGCTCGGCTATATTATATATAAAAAATACAGGTAGATACTAAAAAGATAAGCTAAACCCGATATTTGCATGGTTTTTGCATATTTATGGAGCGCCTGGAATGACCGCCGGGCACGAGTCCAAAGACCATCAGGAGTTGAATTCAGAAACGAGAAACAAGCGAAAAGCAAGGATCTAAGCGATGAAAATTCACGGCAACGATGAAATCATTAAAAATAGTTATGCTGATAAAACCGCACAAAAGGAACAGGCCCGGAATGCTGACTTTAAAGATATCCTGAAAGCGTCTGTTGAACGAACAACGCCCCATTCAGCAAAAATTGAGCGCTCCCCTTTAATAAATCCCGTATCGCCGATTCGATTCCATCCGCTATCGTCAGAAGATAAAAGTACAACCGTTGAGCACGTTGATAATCTTTTAAATCTGCTTGATAATTATCGAAAGCAGCTGGCAGATCCGCAGGTTACGCTCAGAAGCATTGAACCGGTGATGAATACGATCGTAAAAGAGAAAGAGCAGCTGTCATCGGTGCTGGATTCCTTAACGAACGAGGACGGGCTAAAAGATATTGTCAATCGCACCCTGATAACCGCTTCTCTGGAGGTCATAAAATATTACAGGGGCGATTACATCACATCCTGACATCCGGCCGCGCCCTAATAATGCATGAATTTTTAAGCAATCATAAGTCATACCTAAAAAATATCCGGGCTTATATCGCCCGTTTGCCCAGTCTGTCTACCACAGCTGCAAAGGTTCTGGAGACCTGCAACAATCCGGAATCGTCACCCAACGATCTAAATCGGGTGATTTCTCTGGATCCGGTGCTCACCGGTCAGGTATTGCGGCTGACGAATTCCGCCTATTATTCCCTTCGCAATCCGGTTTCCTCGCTCACCCGGGCGATTATTATGTTGGGGATCAACACCGTAAAGAATCTGGTGTTGAGCTTTGCTATTCTCGAGCGACTGTGCAACAAGCAATCCTTTCAGGCTTTATCAGCCAAAAAATTCTGGGCTCATTCTCTGGGTGTCGGCGTCATCGCCAAATGCCTTGCAAGGGTCAAAGGTGTTTCCCTTGCCGATCAGGAGGAATTTTTCGTATGCGGGCTTCTGCACGATCTGGGCAAGATTCCTCTCAACCATCAGTTTCCGGATGAATACTTCCAGACACTCGACATGGCCAAACGATCCCATTGGCCGCTGGCCCATGCTGAAAGCGTGGTTTTTGGTATCGATCATGGCACCATCGGCGGCCTGATTGCCGAAAAATGGCGACTCAGCCCGGCATTAATCGGGGCCCTTGGGTACCATCATCAACCGGATGAATCTCTGCCGGAACACCAACAACTGGTCTTTATCGTCGCACTGGCAGACATTTTTTCTCAGCTGTTAGATATCGGATCCTGCGAAGCCGCGCCAACCGACGCCGCCCTTGGGGAGTATCTGCTGGAGCGCGTGGGTGTGGCTTGGCCCACACTTTATGATATGCGGGATACCGTCTTTGCTGAAATCGATAAGGCAAAAATATTTCTGGAAATTTCCGAATAAGGGATAGGGTAATGAAAATTAAATTTTGGGGGGCCAGAGGGTCGATTCCCAGCCCGGGATCCCAATATGTAAAATATGGCGGCAACACCCTGTGTGTGGAATTGTACTTTGAGGATATTGACAGGCTGATTATCATCGATGCCGGCTCCGGTTTGCGGCTGCTGGGAAACCATCTGATGGCCGGAGGCCTTTCAGCAGGATCGCTCAAAACCGATATTTTTTTGACCCACACCCATCTGGATCATATCATCGGATTCCCTTTTTTTGCGCCTATATTTCAAGCCGGCACCCGGCTAAAGATTTACGGTCCGGTTACCTGTGAGGACGATTCTCTGGAAGCAGTTATCGGCGGACAGTTGGCCTATCGCTATTTTCCGGTTCGCCAGGAAGAGCTGGCTGCTCGAATCGAATATCTTAATTTGAAAGAGGGGTGTTTCGATCTGGGGGACGGCATTCAATTAACCACCAAATATCTAAACCATCCGCTTTTGTGTTTAGGGTTTCGGTTTGAATATAAGGGTAAAATATGCTGCAGCGCCTATGACACCGAACCCTTTCAAAACCTGTTTATCACCGACCCCCGGGATCCGGCTTATGATGAGATAATGGCACACCAGGGTGAGGCGGCTGCCAGGGATGAAAATCGTCGATTGGAAGATTTTTTTAAAGGGGCGGAATTGTTGATTTATGATGCCCAGTACACCCAGCAGGAATATGACACGGACAAACGTGGCTGGGGGCATTCGCCAATTGAATACGCGATTACAGCAGCCATGCGGTCACGGGTCAAACGCCTGGCACTTTTTCACCATGATCCCATGCGCACCGACGCCCAGCTGGACGAACTGGCAGAATTGCGCTGTGATTCCAGAAATACAGGGGATACTGAAGTCTTTTTTGCCCGGGAGGGAATGCAGGTGGAGCTATAGGCGTTTTTAAGTGAGCTAGAATGCCTAAAATGACTAAAGTGCCTAAAATTAAAAATAGGATAGATTCCGCATTTAAATTTTAGGCATTTTAGTCACTTCCCACTTTAGTCACTGTTCATAGGTCTAATGGTAATCGATGGCGCAGATGCTGTCTTTGCAATCGATAAATCAGGTCAGTCAGCCGCTTTTTTTCACCAGTGCTTATCGCGTAAAACTCAAGGGCCACCTCGTAACCTGTTTTTTCCGAATTCGTTTTCATGCGCTTGACCTGGATCGTTTTAATCTTGATGGGCTGTCGCATGATTTCTGACGGGAAAATCAGTTCGATATCCTTTAAAAGTTGGGTATCAGCAAAGGGCGGGTTTTCAAGGTCGTGGGGGCTGGTTTGAACCAGCGCAGCGAGAGTGCCCCCGATGCTGATATTAATAACATCCAGCTCATGTCGGGCCGTGTGTTGTGTCAGGCAAAGTTTGGTGCCCGCCGGGGCATTGAGCCTGAAAAGTTCTCTGCGCTGCCAGCGTTTTACCTCCCGGGGGTATTGCACATAAATCCGGTTGTCGTCAATTTCGCCGCCGGTGGTTGTAAAGGTATATTTGATATGATTTTTTTCGGTAAATTCAAAGTGGAGGTGCCAGGGGTCAATATCTGCCGCGGCTTGTTCCAATCCTTCCGGTGTATCTATGATAAAGTGCGGCCCTTTGTTTCGATTCACCAGAGCGCTAATCTGGGTCAGGTGCTCATAATCGGTATCAACGAGGGTCAGTTTAAGGAGGGTTTTAGCATGCAGCAATTCTTCAAATAATTTTGGAATTGTACCGCCTTTGATTTTTTCTGATTCGGCCATTGGGTTTGCCGCACCTCGGGTTATAATTTTGCAATGCTGTCGGCATATGTTGAATCCTGCAATAGCTTTTTGGCAAACTCCAGGTATTTTCCCGTAATGGCTCTTACTGCCAGCTGCAGGGCATAGGGTTTAACCGGTTTTTCCAGCAGGTAATTTACTCTGGAAGCCAAACACATATTCACCACATCATCGCTGGCATTGCCGCTGATGATGATCGAGTCTTCATGGGCGCTTGGAAACTTCTTTTCGATGGCATCCAAAAAGTAGAATCCACTCAGGCCGCCAAGAAATACATCAATAATAAAAATGGCGACACCGACTTCGCGCTGCAGGCAATAATCAATTGCTTTAGCGGCATTTGAAAATGAAATCACGTCGCCCCAGCTATAAAAGTCTTCAACCAGCTCTTTGATGATATCGCAAATGCCTTTATCATCGTCGATTACAATTACGTCCAAACCATTCGACATATTTTCATCCCTCCCTTAGTTGCTTCGAATCACAGGGGTCAATGAAACACCGTTGACCGGTTATCATTTTCGTTTCAATCATCGATCTCAATTTCATCATCATTTCGGCGGCCCAGGTTGTATTTCTCAATTTTTCTGTACACGGTGGAGACATTTACACCCAGTACTTTGGCGGCTTTGGGACGATTACCACGGGTAACGTTCAATACTTTTACAATATGACGCTTTTCAAGCTCCTCAAGGGGAAGCAATTCCACGTGCTTGCGCCGCTCCGGTCCTTCATAGGGCAGTAAATTTAATGTCGAGGCCAGGGTCAGGGTTTTTGATTTTTCCTGCAGTACGGCAGCTGCCATAATATTTTCCAGTTCCCGTACGTTTCCCGGGTAGGAATACAGCATTAAGCGTTGTTGCAGATCGGGTGACAGCGAACTGACCTTTTTGTCATTTGCAGCGGCATGGGTTTTGAGGAAATGGCGGGCGATGGGCAGAATATCTTTTTGCCTCTCTCGCAGCGGCGTTACTTTTATATTATACATATTGATACGGTAATACAGGTCCGGCCGAAACGCACCCTTCAGGATTTCTTCGTTTATGTCCCGGTTGGTGGCAGCGATGATGCGAACATCCACGTTGCGGATTTCGGTGCTGCCCAGCCGATAAAGCTCGCGTTCCTCGATAACCCGCAGCAGTTTGCCCTGCAATGATGGATCCAATTCGGTAATTTCATCTAAAAATAAAGTTCCGCCGGCGGCGGCCTCAAAAAATCCAATCTTGTCACTGGCGGCATCCGTGTAGGCCCCCTTGGCATGGCCGAAGAATTCATCTTCAAAAATCGTTTTGCTAAAAGACGCCATATTGACGGCATAAAACGGCGCATTGGAACGATTGCTTAATTTATGAATGACACGGGCCAGCATTTCTTTGCCGGTTCCCGATTCGCCGCTGATCACCACACTGTAATCCGTGCCGGCCACTGCTTCCACCTGATGAAATACCAGGGCCATGGCTTCATCTTCGGCTACAATGTCTGCAAATGCCGCCGGATTCTTAAGATTGGAAAATACCTTTTTACTGCCGAACTGCTCCAGCTCATGCTGCACGGTATACTTTTCAAGCGTCCGGTGCACCAAAGCGACCAGTTTATCGCTATTGAGCGGTTTGACCAGATAATCTGATGCGCCCAGACTCATCGCCTGGACGGCGGATGCGACATCATCTATGGCACTGACAATGACACATTCGACATCCGGAGATTCGTTTTTGATCCTTCGAAGGACCTCCATTCCGGTTAAATGCGGCATCATCAGGTCCAACAAAATCAATTGAAAATCATATTTGCGAACCAGATCAAGCACTCGCCGGCTGTCGGATACCAGGGCCGGCTCCGACAAACCCGAACTGACCAGAGTCGCTTTAATGCTTAACAGCAGGCCCTCATCATCATCGACGACAAGGACAGGACTATATTTATGCGGTATCGATTCCATCATTTATTAAAAATATTATCTCAACTTCTCATTAACTTTTATGTTAGATTGAAATGCGAAAACAGTCAACGATTTTCTCTCAAAAAGGTTTATAACTATTTGATATAATATTATTTATATCGATTCGCAAAATGCATTTTACCCGCCAGAGGCGGGCAAACGTCCATGGGGTTTTTGGTTATCGGTTATCCGCTATTGGTTTTGACAATCCGATCCAGGGCATTTGCCTACCGCTTTTGCAATCGGATCCAATCCGGTCGGATATTCATCCAATTAACCAATAACGAATAACCATTAACGGCTTTCAGTTTTCAGAGAAGATACGTTCAATGGTATGCTTCAGGCTTTGCTGCCACGGTTCGGGCTCGATTCCAAATTGGCTTTTTAAGCGGGTGCAATCCAGAACGGAATAGGGCGGTCGTTTTGCCGGCGTTGGCCATTCGGCGGTGGTAATGGCTTCCACTTGCCGGGTTTGGAGTGCGGCATATGGTGCTGCCAGCTCGATAATTTTCTCTGTCAAACCATGCCAGGTCGTGATTCCTTTACCGCAATAATGATAGGTTCCCCAATCAAATTTTTCACCCGTACCGACTTTCTTGGCGATGGTCAGTACCGCTTTTGCAAGCTCTGCTGCGCTGGTCGGCGAACCAAATTGATCGGCCACCACCCGAAGGGCTGTTTTCTCAGTGGCCAGCTTGAGTATGGTTTTGACGAAATTATTGCGGTAGACACCATACAGCCAGGATGTGCGCACAATGATGTGGTTTGGCAATATGGATCGGATGGCCGTTTCACCCTGTGCTTTGCTCTGACCGTATACCCCCAGGGGAGCAATCGGGTCGCTTTCCTGATAGGGCCGGCCTTTGGTGCCATCAAAAACATAATCGGTGGAAATGTGAATGAGCGCCAGATGGTTATCAGCGCAATAACGGGCAAGATAAGCCGGCCCGCTTTTGTTAACCGCATATGCAAGATCAGATTCATTTTCGGCCCTGTCGACATGGGTATAAGCGGCTGCATTTATCACCAGAGATGGTGAAATGCTCGTAAAAATCTGCTGTATGCGGTTTTCATTGGTGATATCCAGTTGTTGACGGCCAAGACTGTGAACTTCAAAACCAACGGTCTGACCCAGACGGGCCAATTCCCGGCCAAGCTGTCCGTTTGCGCCCGTGATCAAAACCGTCATGGTGCCTTTACCGGATTGTAGAGTTTTTCAGGAGGGATGTCGCTAATAACCGGTAATCGGTCATCCTTGGCGGAAACAATGGGATGCGGAATCGGCCAATCAATTCCGATGGCTGGATCCGACCACAATATGCCGCCTTCATCATTCGGATCAAAAAAATCAGAACATTTATAGACGACATGGGCGCTATCACTCAGCACACAAAATCCGTGAGCGAATCCTTGCGGTATAAGGACCTGCTGTTTATTGTGCTCCGTGAGGTGGGCACTCACCCAGCGGCCGAACGTGGGGGATGCGCGGCGAATGTCTACCGCCACATCAAATATTTCTCCGGAAATGACCTGTACCAGTTTTGCCTGAGGATGGGTCACCTGAAAATGCAGTCCTCTCAAGGTGTTTTTAACCGAGAAGGACAGATTATCCTGCACGAAGACGTCGGGCAGTCCGGCTGATTTAAAGCGGCCGACATGGAACGTTTCCAGAAAGTATCCGCGGTCGTCCTTAAATACCTGAGGTTCAATAATTCGGACATCTTCAATATCGGTTGCAATGACTTGCATGCCAACTCCGCTGGCTTCAAATTAGAGTCTTAATTGTAAATTTGTTGTTTTTAGTGCAAAGAAATTTTTTAGCATCTTTGTAGATCTTTTCCTATCAATGATTCATAGGAATCTGAGCGGGTATCAACTTTTTTTTGTTTGGGTCATTTGAATTTTGGTGATTAGAAATTTGTTTCGTATTTCGTGTTTCGAGTTTCGTATTTCCGGTTTATCCGGGTTAGGGTTGAAAGTTGCCTGTTGAGACAACTTCTGATGATGGTTTTATTCTACGCCATTTTTGATGGGCGTGCAACGTTCTCGATGCATATCGATCATACGGTCTTAAGACAATTTATATTTGTCAGCCAGTTGTTTCAATTCCGTTAAATATTGTTTTTGGTGGATCAGACCGATTTGGGTCTGGAGATCATTTAGTAAAAATTCAATGTGGGGCCGGATATCAATGCCGCCTGGATTCAATTGCTCGTCATTTGTCTTATCGAGTATGAGGACCGAATAGTAAGTCGTTAATATTCTGATTTTTGAATCTCTTCGTAACAGATAACTCCTGCCCGCCAGCGTATTCAAAAAAAACGCGGAATAGGAATAGAGGGTCTTCAGCGTCGGCTGGCCGGTTATCGCCTTGTCACCGGTTTCATCGGTGGCCCACAGGTAAAATGTCTGCATGGCCGATTCCAGGATTTCGCCTTCATTCTGCAACACATCTCTGGTGAGGTTCACTCGTTTTTTCCCCAGAACTCGAAAAAAATGGGCCATATTGCGATACAGGTTGTAGAGCGAGGCGGTCTCTTCGGTGATACTCGGGAGCTGGGCTGACAGTTTTTTTAGAACCAGTTGAAACTGTTGATAAGTCCCGCCTTTCAACTCATATGCCTGAACATAGTCCTGTTCGTCAAGATAGCTGAAAAATGCTTTAATCTGCTGTTCGATTTCTTCGAAGCCAAGGGGCTGTTCTTCTTTGACAAACACCGACTCAGATCCAAAAACCTCCTTGAGCTTCCGCTCCGGAATGGATTCCCCCTTAATGGAGGTCAGCTCTTCTTCAAGCCCCGTGACTTTTTCCATCAGTTCTTTGGTTCTTTTTTCCCACTCGACCCGCTCGTGCCGTTTGGCGGTTTCAAGGCTTTCCTTGTGCCAGCTGCTGAACAGACTATAGCCGAAATAAGCGGCGATACCGACAATGGCGGCAACGATGCCCACTTTGATGACTTTGTCCATAATAATGCAACCCCTTTATTTTTATATAAAATTTTATAAGACGGCTGGTGCCCCCGGCAAGAATCGAACTTGCGGCACATGGATTAGGAAT
>CBDUUO010000074.1:0-10308 GCA_965370395.1 uncultured bacterium | reverse complement strand
AAATAGGCTCCGCATTTAATTGGGCAGGCTGGGCAGGCAAGGTTCAGGGTTAAACAAAGCATTGAAACGCAGAAACCCCATTTCTCTGAATGAGATTGGGGTTTTTATTTATGGGATCTACTTTTTAGGCTGGCCAATGTCGAAACTTAGATAGTGGTGTACGTCCCGTGCGTCACAGATAAATTTGCTTTTTCAAGTCGCTCCTCCACGTCACCGTAAAGGACGAGCTCTTCCACTTCAATGTTCTCATAGCCTCGATCTATCGTGCGCAGCTGCTTTCGCAGGACTGCAATTGTATCCGGGGTTGAAAAACTGATCATTACTGCGGGGTGTGTTTTTACACCTGCGCGCACAAGATTTTCAAGGGCTTGAACTTGAAGATAAAACCCATTTGACGAGGCCCCGCTGAGAGCAGAAAATTCTGCTTCATTACATCCCTTCAGACTAACGCGAACATAGAGATTAGCAAATCTGGCCAAATCTTCAGCATAGGAAGTGTCGTGACCGAGCAGAATGCCATTGGTTTCAAGTATAAATAGCAGATTTTTAGGCAAAAGCTCGAGTACTTTAATAAGATGAACCCTTGCAATGGTGGGCTCATTGCCGCTGATTCTAATATGATGAAAACCTTTTTTGAGAGCAATGTTTGTAAGCTTGGCAGACACTTGGCCAGGTGAATAAAATCGACCGTAACGACCGGGACTGATCACTTTCGGCCAAGACCAGCAAAATTTACATCTTAAGCAACACCCTAGGCAATCAGCCGTTGCTATGCCTCCATAAAATTTGGCCGGCCGAAACCGATAATATTTTCTATGATCTCCTCGGCAAACCGTCTTGGCCGCCATTTTAGCTTTTTCTAGCGGATCAAATCCGGCTGCAATTAATTCATTATCGCGCACGGTTAGAACCTTCGATTTTTTTCAACCGGCAGGATACCCAATCCGCCTCGTGAGTGAACCCAATTTTCCTGTAAACTTGAAGAAGAAGCCGGTAACGCGTGGCAACATCAAACCCGATACTGTGCTGAAGTTTGTGAAGACACACCGGACATAATGACAGAGGCCGTGAGTCACTTTCCTGCAGATGATTGGAACCATTCATTACGCACTTAAAATAAATGCTTTCATGCTAATGTCTTTGTCTTCAGGCTGGTTTTAATTTTTGGATAAATAAACAGAGATCAAATCCGGTTGATCATATTCAGCAAGCTGCAGATAGCCGTATGGATATTATTCTTCGGATCCTGCTTATGCCAACCATCTATAGCAGAAAATCACCGCGGTCAAGACTTCATTCTTGACATCAAGGAAAATTGTGGACGTATTTGATTTTTTAACTTATTAAGCTTGATTGTGAATTGTGGCTAATAAATCCCTTCTGTAGTATCCTTCAATGAATAACGAGGTAGCGGGTGAAACGTAGGTTAAAAGGTTAATCGCCTCCAACCATGAAAACCCAAATTGACATACAATGTTCGGAGAACACCGATGACAAAATCGCAGGGCAGATCAGGCATTGGGCCGAGGATATCATTGAGAATCTGGCTGAAAGTGCGCCGCCGGATCGGCTGAAAATTGTCGTCTACCATCGGCTTTATGAGCTACAGGACTTTTTCCGTAAGGAAAAGGAAGCACTGGGCATCGTCAGTGAGGGCGAGGCCGAATTTATCGCCATACACGAAGCCTGGCGGGGTTATCCGCGGATCCACATCTGCTCTGAGCGGATAAAGAATCTTCCTGAGACTGTTGTCTTAGGAGCTGTGCAACACGAGCTGGCCCATGCGATATTGCACGGCAGATCGGAATTTTACACCTTCAGGTATTCCAGGCAATTTGTCTCGGCGGGTGAAGCGTTGGGGCTTGACATACAGTTGATGCAACAATGTGTTTACCTGCTTTCGATTGCTCTCAAGGATGGAGAAGTTGTCAGTTGGCTTGTAAATATAGGATTTCAGTCCGGACAGATTGCGTTGCTCGAGCACATGCTCGCAGACACTCGTTCTGAACGCGAAGTGTGGAATGCGATCCGCCATCTTCCGCCTCAGCGCAAGATTGCCGTGGCGTCCTTTATGAAAATTCTTCTTTCAGTTGAAATGCTGGCTGCAATGAAAATCGATGCCGGCCGACGGCTCCAGCAGGAATGGGAGAGTATCTACGACTGGCTCAGCGAAACAGAGCGGCTCGATATGATGCGTTTTGCCACTGAATCCGCTCTTAACACCACCGGGTCCTTCCAAGATCGGCTCGAGCAAATCTCTCTTAAACTCATCACCCATCCGCGGCTTTGAAGTCAAGTTTAGTGAAACAAGGGAAAAGGGTCACATCTTAAATGGGATACGAGGTCAAATCTTGATTAGTGATTAATTATTTTGCCTTTAGTCACTAATCAAGACGCGACCTCTATTTCGTTTTCATCAATTTTCACCCAAAGGGCGAGCCGGAGGCTCCCATCTGCTGCGTTATTGAGGGCTTGTAGAGAGTGTCAAATCTTGATCAGTAATTAGTTATTTCTTTTTAGACACTGATCAAGATTTGCTATCTTCGATTCACGAAACCTTCTTTTCGCCAGGTTACCTACCGGCGAAGTCGTTTGACGAGCTCGGCCACCCGCCGGCCCAGCTTGCGTCCATTTTCCTGGACAGCGGCATCCGGTACGCCCACGCAAGCGGTTCCATAGTGACCGGTAGCCGACATGGGATCGCCCACAATGATCATCCCATAGATGAGCAGGGCCTGTAGGATGGACATCATGGTGGTCTCCTTGCCGCCACTGGCATCGGCCGAGGTGCTGAAAGCGGCGCCAACCTTGTTTTCCATTTTTTTGCGAACACTGACAAACCCGTCTATGACCTGTTTCAACTGGGCAGCCATCGTCCCGAAGTAGACCGGTGAGCCGACGATCAATCCGCCGGCGGCCACGAAATCGTCCTTGCTCACATCTCGGGTATGACGCAGCACGGCCTCGACTCCATCGACCTGGCCCACCCCCTCAGCGATAGCCTCTGCCAGTTTGCGGGTATTGCCGCCCTTAGAATAGTACATGATCAAAACGTTCATTGACCCTCCTTTCAAGCACTTGCTGCTGCCGGCCCAAACTTTTCCGTACCCCACAGCCCGGTACGGCAGCCGTTGGTATCCAAACTCGTACACTTTAAAAGATAAGACGGCAAAGATCAATCCAATGAAATAAAAAGTGGGACGAAAGTGAAAAGTTGATTTTTTTTTGAAAAAAGGCGAGACGTCCATGACATATTGGCATTTGAATCCACAATTATTGACTTCGGACAAGCCGATATGTTAAAAATTTGAAACAGATTTTAAATGCGCTAACCCAAATCAAGGATTTAGCCATGAAAAGAATCTAAAACCCCATTTCTCACAGAGAGGTGGGGTCCTTTATTTTTAATGAGGTGCAACTGTTTAATTGAAATTTTAGAATCATGGAATTGTTAAAACCGAAGATCAAAGATTATCCGGGCAGGCATATCAAGCTTAAGATTGATAATCCAAACCTTGATTTTGCAGAGGCAAAGGATCTTGCAAAGCAGAAGGCAAAAGAAACCTGTGCTGATCCGATGCTGCTGTCCTGGTACCAAGGTAAAACCGGCGAATCGTATCCGAATTTAGATTGTGGCCCAGGTGATAAGCCGGCATGGATTGTATATGCTGAATCAAGAGGCGGCGACCTAACCCTTGATATCAACGAGGGACAATACGTTTTTATTTACCTCTCAATTCAGTAGTGGCAAAACGCGGATTGCGAAAAACAAAATCAAGCAAGATCGTCAGTTGCATATCAAATTAAAAAGGCCTATTTCACTATTCAAGCTTTGACCCTCTTAAGCAATTGAATTTAAGGGTCGTTCCTAAATATATAAGCGTTAAGCAAAACCATGAGGTGGCCATGCTGTCAGAAATAAAATCTGGTAAAAAATCGATATATTATTTAGTGTTTTGCGCAATCATAATTGTCGGCCGCAGTTTTATTCCCAATTATGGCTATGCTTTTTCAACCGAACAATATATCAACCCTGCTAACGGGCGTGTTGCACCACATAAAGCAGTTCCGGCCAGCAACCCTTTTTTTAAATATGTAGCTATCGGAAATAGTATAACCGCAGGAGTGGGTGACGATTATGATGCGGACAATACTTCCGTAGACGGTCGAAATACAGGAGGGGGCTTTGAACCTATTTTAAACGACCTGCTGACTTTTGCGAAAGGCATCTCGCATTCGGTGGTCAACGCCGGAGTCCCGGGTTCAACATCTGAAAACGGTTTGGCATCGATCCACAGTATTTTAGCAAGCCATGGTGACGCCTACGGATTTCTGATTATGTATGGTACAAACGATGCACGCCCATGGCACCATATTCCACCCGGACCCGGACCGGGTTCATTTCAGGATAACATGCAGCAAATCATAAACGCAATCACTGCTGCCGGCATCAAAGTTTGGATTGCAAAACCACCAATTGCATTGCGACAAAGTGTAAATAGCGCTCCCTATCCTTATCCTGATAATGGTGAGAGAAGTTTAAATATTAAGGAATACATTCATATAATTGAAAATGCCTTAAATGGTATCACTTTACCCTGTCCGGATTTTTATACTTATTTTAATACAATAGATCCGCAAACCGGAAGATATCGCTATCTTGATCAATATGCAGATAACTTGCACCCGAATGGAAATGGATATCGTGCGATGGCACAGGTGTGGTATAATATTCTAATGCAAGCCCCCTCTCTTAATGCGCCTACAAATTTGCGAATTGGTAATAACCTTTCGACCACAAAAATACTACAAGGCCAAATTCAGAGGTAGCATAATGAAACGTTTACCCTTTCCAGAATTCTTTGAGAAATACCAATGCATCCTTGGTGAGGGTGCCGTTATTGAGCGCCTGCGCCGGAACAGCGAATTCGACCTTGATCCCCATACTGTTAATTCGGCGTTTATCTATGATAAGGACAAGAGTACTGCGCTTTCTGGAATCTATCGACAATATCTTGGTATTGGCCTCAAATATAATCTCCCCCTGCTCTGTTCTACCCCAACCTGGCGAGCAAGCCGAGAACGTATTGAAAAAGCTGGTTATGAAAAAACGGATGTGAACGGTGACAATTTCCGCTTCCTTGATGGAATACGGAAAAGCTATGGCGAATATGCCAATAAAATTGTCATATGTGGTTTGTTGAGTTGCCGCGGAGACGCATATAATCAGTCAGAAGCCCTTACATCAAACGATGCACACGAGTTTCACTCATGGCAAGCTAATAGACTCGCAGAAGCAGGAGTGGACTTCCTTCTTGCCGCCACTTTACCTGCACTCAGTGAGGCAACCGGCTTAGCAACAGCCCTTGCCGCCACCGGAAAACCATACATCATTAGTTTTGTGATCCGCTCTGAAGGCACGATGCTTGATCGTACACCTTTGAAAGATGCCATTTCCATAATCGATACCGATGTCAATCCAAAGCCCATAGCCTATATGGCCAATTGCACGCATGCCTCTATTTTTAAAACCGCCATCATGCACGATACCAATTCGTCTTCCACTGTCAGAAAACGAGTAGCAGGACTATTGGCCAATACGGCGGCACTTAAACCTGAAGAACTCGACAATAGCGAAGAACTGGTTGAAGAAGACCCTCAAACTTTTGGTAAATCGGTGGCCAACCTTCATGGTGAATTGGGCATGAAGATTCTTGGGGGATGCTGCGGAACTGATGACCGGCATATCGACAATTTAGCAAAACGACTTGTTTTTATTTAAAGATCATTCAATGGAAATAAACCAGGAAAAAGAAAACGGGATTGTTCATATAACCATCAAAGGTCGGTTGGATGCGGAGACCGCCCCTGAAGCAAAAAGGTTTATTGAAGAGAACGTTGACAAGGAAAATATCCGGCTCATTTTTGACTTATGTGATCTTGAATATATAAGTAGTGCCGGTATGCGATTGATTTTACAGATTTCAAAAAATGTCCACAAAAAAGGGGGCCAAATTGTATTGTGCTGCTTAAATGATATTGTGCGAGAGGTTATTGGGTCCATTCAACTTCCAGTCGCGGAGTCCGTTGCAGCCGCGATAAAAAAGTTTTCATGAATTTTTGTGTGTAAAATGGGGACTTCCGTCGCAAATTCATATTCGTATTCTTATAAAAAAATGGCGGGCAAATCTTCATTTGTTATCATAATTTGGTACACATATTTAAAGAATCGAACGGCCATATCGCTAATATGCCGTATTTTCTATACTCCAGGTATCAATTGGGATGTGGACCGGTGTCAAATCTTGATCAGTGATTTATTCATTATTTTCACGACAAATTGGGATGCGACCCTTATTTGGCTATTTACGGGACGGTCAACAATCTCCTTATTTCTTCCACCGGCAGCCAGTGCATGTGGGGATACTTTTGGACCCCTTTATGTTTCATGCGACGCAGATTTTCTACCGTCCCGGGATAGTTCCGGCGGTGAATGCCCTGCACTTCACCCCGGAAGCCAAACACAAAATACACCTGTCCGTTAGCCATGTGCAGCAGATTAAAGTAGGGCTTGGCGACTAAATGTCCCTTCCGGTGAAGCGAATTGAACTTTTCGGCATCTTTTTCAAATTCTTCAATTCTTTCAACATCATTTGCCCTGGCAATATCCACCACCAGCACTTCGTATGGGTCAGCCTGTACAATCGGCGCGACCGATACAATGAACATCAGGACGATTGATGGGATCTTCATACGCCGAAAGCGATTCGATCTTCTGTCTTGATCCGTCTTTGTTTTAAAGGGAATAACATTGCGATGCATGGCAGCTCTGTGGAAGATTTTCGGGGTCATTGATGAATTACGATATAGCATAGCGTTTATGCTGCTTCAATAATTTCGGCTTGAATTCCGCTCTTTTCCGTATTGACAAAGCCCGCCGCCGTAACCAGCTTTTGGTCAAAACACGGTTTACCATGGGCTTTAAACCCCAATACTGAACCGGAAAGAATAAACGGAGGAAGTCATTATGAAAAAATTGCTAATTACCATTATAGGCTTGCTAGTTGCCGGTGTCTCGGCGCAAGCAGCAGAGCTGGTCGCCCCAATGCACTTGACAGATAGCGCAGGTATCGGCAGAGCTATCGGCACGGTCAAGGCATCATCGAGCCCCTATGGAACGGTTTTAACGCCCGACTTAAAAGATCTCACCCCTGGCTTGCACGGGTTCCATGTCCATCAAAATCCGGATTGTGGCCCTGGAGAAAAGGGCGGTAAAACGGTCCCTGGACTGGCCGCCGGCGGTCACTATGATCCTGCCGGTGCCGGGAGACACGCAGGCCCCTATGGGAATGGCCACCTTGGCGATTTGCCCGCCCTGTATGTTGATACAAATGGTAAAGCCGGTCATCCTGTACTCGCTCCCCGCCTTAAGCTATCCGATCTCAAAGGCCGGTCGCTGATGATTCATGCCGGAGGCGATAACTACTCAGATAATCCCAAGAAACTGGGCGGGGGCGGTGCCCGCATGGCGTGTGGGGTGGTTAAATAGGCACCCGGCTAAATCCTGGCGCAGAAGCTCGTTGATGGGATACTATTTTTTGTCTAATCATTCAGCAGCGTGCTTGATTGCCATCTCGGCACTGTGGGCTCGGGCGCGGGCAGAAATTGTTTGATGTTGACGGCAAACGGATTCAATTCAAATTCATCAATCAACGCCTTTACCTTAATTGCGCCACGCGAATCCCAGAAAATAAAAACAGGTCGAGTGGAGATGGGTTCTATCAAAAATTTGCATATAAGAATTGAATCGGGTTAAAATATGAGTATGAAAAACACTCCAATGCTATCCAAATCGCGTTTCTTAGCTGGCCTGCAATGCCATCTGAGGCTGTGGTGTCAGTGCTATGCGCGGCAGCTTATCCCGGAAGTACCCCCTTCCCAGCAGGCAGTTTTTGACACCGGCCACGAAGTGGGACGGCTTGCAACCCGGCTTTATCCAGGCGGCGTTTTAATCGAGGAAGATCACTTTCATCACAAAGAGTCCGTCCAGTCCACTCTTAAAGCCATGCAAGACCCGAATGTGAAGGCCATTTACGAGGCCGCTTTTATCTATGACGGTGTGCGCATACGGGTTGATATTCTGGAGCGAACAGAAAACGACAGCTGGAAACTGGTGGAAGTCAAATCATCGACTTCGGTCAAAGACGTTTATTATCCTGACGTTGCCGTTCAGCATTATGTTCTTGCGGGCTGCGGATTGAAGATTAGCCGGGCCGGCATCCTGCATATAAACAACCAGTATGTATATGACGGGCAAAACCTGGACCTTAAAGCTTTGTTTGCATTTGAAGATCTCACCGACCAAAGCATATCAATGCAGCTGGAAATACCTGGGCAACTTGAGCAACTAAAAGGTATGCTTACGGAAGTTGGCGCTCCTAACATTCAGCCGTCCAGGCACTGCAGCAAACCTTATGACTGTGAGTTCTGGGATCATTGCACAGAAGATATGCCGAAGTTCTGGGTATATAATATCAGCGGAATCGGGCAGAACAAACTCGATGAACTGGCTCAAATGGGAATTCAGGATATAAGCAATATCCCGAGCAACTTCCCTTTAAGCGAAATTCAGGATCGGATTCGAGAATCCGCAACTAACCGGCAAGAGTATATTTCGGAAGGCCTGGAATCTGAATTACATGATTTAGAATACCCTGTCCACTTCCTTGATTTTGAAACCATCGGCCCGGCCAT
Organism: uncultured bacterium; assembly: GCA_965370395.1. Lineage (GTDB taxonomy): Bacteria > Desulfobacterota > Desulfobacteria > Desulfobacterales > JAHEIW01 > JAHEIW01. Next base: position 1,554 of record CBDUUO010000074.1, on the reverse strand, counting down.
TCCCCGCTATGCCGGCACACGGCCTTATCAGACCATACCGTTTCAGTGGTCGGATCACATCCTTTACGAAAACGGAAATATGGAACATCGTGAATATCTCTGTAATGAAAACAAGGACCCCAGGGAGGAATTTACCCAAACCCTTTTATACGCACTGGAAACCAAAGGCAACATTGTTATTTATACAAGCTATGAAACCGGAGTGCTGAATTCACTTATCGAGCACTTCCCTCAGTATGCTGACGACCTCCAATCTATTATCGATCGCTTTAAAGATTTATATGCAATCGTCAGGAAGCATTATTACCACCCCAAATTTTACGGCTCTTTTTCCCTAAAATATGTGCTCCCAGCGCTTGTACCGGCAATGGGTTATGACAAACTTTCCATTCAGGACGGTATGCAAGCATCTCTTGAATATCTGCGAATGATTGATTCTGCAACACCTGAAGATGAGAAAGCCAAAATCAGGAGTGATCTCCTGATTTACTGCGGACAGGATACGTTGGCCATGGTCAAAATACGTGATGAACTGCTAAGTCGCGCCTGATATAATGAACTGAGCGTATTGCACCTTTTATTTATAATATAAATGGCTAAAGCAATGAGCGCAGGAATTTTCTTTATCAAAGAGAATAACAATCTTGAAGGAAAATAGGGTTGAAATCTTGATTAGTGAATAAACAGGCCTCTATAATCACTAATCAAGACGCGACCCCCAATTCCTATACGGTATTGCAATGAATCTTAGCATGCGATAAGGAGGATAAAGGTACTATCAATCAGAAAGAGATTTGAGGGGTTGCAATGAGTCTAAAAGATGAATTCAAAAAGATGATTACAGAATTAACGACAAAATTTACCCTTCCGCCAATAGCAAACATTTTTTTCCCGCCTTTCTATAAAGGCGGCCAACCAAAAGATGCCCAGTTTATGGCCATTAGTCTTGAAGGCGGGGCGGTCGGCGTCAGCTTTGTTCTCCTGCCTGATGAAAAAAGGGAAGAATACACTGCTTTGCAGTCGTCGGATTTTGTCGAAAAAAACCCGCGCAAATTTGCGCTTGAATTTGGCAATGACGACCCGCTTAAAGAGATGATCAGTCTGGCGGCCATTAACGCAATTTGTCAGCATGTGATGAGGGAGACCAATTTCGCGGTTGATTATGCTACCGATTCACTGGGGCTGTTGTCGGTCTCCGAAGGAGACAGGGTCGGCATGGTCGGGTTGTTCTTCGGGTTGATTAAGACCATCAAGAAGGCCAACGCTGAACTGGTTGTCATTGAAAAAAATAAACACTTGATTCAAAAATTTCCCGATTTGCCAATTACCATGGATGCGACGAAATTGAGCACATGCAATAAGATCCTATGCACCAGTACGACCATATTGAACAATTCACTGGATGAGATTCTTGCCCACTGTTCACCGGATGCATTTGTCTCAATCATCGGTCCTACGGCGGGATATTTCCCGGACCCACTTTTTGCCCGCGGTGTCGATGTTGTGGGTGGAAGGATAGTAAAGAACGGCGAATTGTTTTTGCAGCTGATTGCA
>CBDUUO010000073.1:0-10385 GCA_965370395.1 uncultured bacterium | reverse complement strand
GTAGAAAAAGTATCCCGCAAGGCGGCAGTATTTACCGATTCCAGAAGAGGCTCAGCGGATTATCGGACATTGCAGGATAAGAAGTTCCACTAAGATCGAGAATAGATAATGAATAAGCAATTTATCAAATTTTGATATCACATAATAAATTCTGAAGTCAATCTTATAGATTTTAAAGGTGATTTAACTGGGTGGATTAAAATCGAAGGTCGCCATTATCCCGGAGTGACTTCAGGGCTGGATTTATTGAGAAAAAAGGTTTGGACAATGTTATGGTATCCAAAATAATCGCCTCACAAAAATTGTGTCATACGTGTTTTCCCACACTTCATGAACCTACTGTAATTATAATAAATTTCGTCATCTAATCCGAAATTTTCGCCAATTTTATCCCCATAAAAGTCTGTTCAGCAGCAATTTAACGATTGCATGTTAAAAATACAGCGAGAAAAACTAATATATCCTTTCATTATCTGTCATATTTCGAGGTCCAGAAAGTATAAAAAAACTATCAACGAAGTGAGAACTGCCGTATTCAACTATTTAAAGTTTTTGTAGTCGCTTTGTAACAGGATTTAAGGCTTGACGGAACAAATAACTAGCTGATATGAAATAAAAAAATGCAAGAAGCTTTATGAATGAGATCCTTGGAGGAGAGGGGATATGGGTATCACGCAGGAACTTGCCAGGTATTGCAACCGCATGATGTTTAATGACCTTTCAGATGAGGTGATCGATTGTGTAAAATACAGGTTCCTGGATTTTATCAGCGTCGCATGTCGGGGATCGAAAGAGGATCCTTCCCAAACGATTTATCGGTTTGTCAGGGAGATGGAGAAGGGGGAGGGTGTGATAGTTGGGACTAAGGAGAAAGCTCCCTATCTCTATTCGGCCCTTGCAAATGGGACGTCATCCCATGCAATCGAAATGGATGATGTCGATAACGAAGCATCACTTCATCCGGGGGTTGTCGTCTTCCCTTCGGCTTTGGCCACAGGTGAGATGGTTGGTGCTTCCGGGAAGAGTTTCATTTTGGCCGTTGTCTTAGGTTACGAGGTGATGGTTCGCCTCGGAAGCGCCTTGGGACCGGAGAACAGCTACAAACGAGGGTTCCATCCCACTGGGACTTGTGGGACCTTTGGATCGAGTGTTGCTTCTTCGAAGATTCTGGGTCTTCAAGAAGAGGAGATTTTGAATGCCATAGGCATCTCAGGAAGTCAGGCAGCAGGGTCCATGGAGTATCTCGCTCAAGGGGCATGGACAAAGCCTTTTCACGCAGGATGGGCAGCCCATAGCGGCATGGTGGCAGCCCTGTTGTCCAGAAAGGGATTTAAAGGTCCCAGTTCGATCCTCGAGGGAAGGGATGGATTTCTCCATGCTTACTCCAACGGAGCTGATCCGCCCAAGGTCCTCGAAGGGATAGGTTCCGGATTCCAAATCCTTCGGACATCAGTTAAAACTCATGCTTGTTGCCGTTACATGCAACCTCCCATTGACGCGGTGCTAGAAATAGTAAATGAAAACGACCTTCGTCCAGAGCAAGTAAAAAAGATTAAGGTTGGGATTTTAAGGGCAGGGGCGCCTCTCATTGCGGAGCCAATAGAGAGCAAGTACAACCCACAATCGATCGTCGATGCCCAGTTCAGTATGCCCTTTGGAGTTACCGCGGCATTGCTCTATGGCAAGGCAGGCCTGAAAGAATTTCAGCTCTCCACGATCCAGTCGAGACCAGTAAGAGAGATGATGAGGAAAGTGGTGTGCATCGTTGATCCTGAACTAGATCGGACTTTCCCTAAACAGTGGCGCGCCACTGCTGAGATTTTGACAGAAGATGAGAAGCGTTATTCTACGACGGTCGAATATCCCAAAGGCGATCCTGAGAATCCTCTTTCATGGGAAGAGATGATAGAGCGGTTCCATGACCTCACTGGCCAGATCATGAAAAAGGATCAGCGTTTGAAAATTGTCGAAGCGGTTGAGAGGCTCGATGGGATCAAGGATATGCGCAAGTGGTCTTCCCAACTTTTACGAAAAGAATAGGGCCAGATGAAATACAAAGAGTCGAATTTGAAAAAAGTGGTTTATGCCCAGAATATTACCGCAAGCGTAAATGGGATACAACGGGCCGGCGAGAAGATTTGCTCATTGGCGGTTTTTTACATAACGTTTAGGAGAAGTGAATGCGTTTACTTGAGTTTGAAGCCAAAGAAATATTGAAAAAATACGGGATTGAATTACCAGCAGGCCAGGTTGTGTCTGCGGCGGATGGCTTTAATTTCACAGCCCCGGTCATGTTAAAGGCACAGGTGCCTATTGGGGGACGCGGCAAAGCCGGTGGCGTTATCGCGGCTAATTCTTTAAAACAATGTCAGGATGGGATAAAGAACCTGCTGGGTAAAAAAATTAGAGGCTACAATGTCATAAAACTATTGGTGGAAGAAAAGCTTGAAATTGACCGGGAATTTTTTATGGCAATTACCTATGATACGGTGGCCAAGGCGCCTATTGCGATTTTTTCTCCCCAAGGAGGGGTGGACATAGAAATTCTTGCCGCCAGCGATCCGGATAAAGTAAGATATGAAACATTTTCTGCGCGGCATCGATTGCGGCATTATCGTGCAAAGGAAATAATTTCTGAAACAGGTGTTACCGGAAAACGTTTGCTGGCACTGACGGTGATACTATCTAAACTCGCCGATATCTTCCTTGATTATGATGCCACGGTGGCCGAAATCAATCCGTTAGCATTAACAAAGGAGGGAAGACTCGTTGCGCTAGATTGTCATCTCGAAATCGATGATGATGCCATGTTCAGGCACAGGGAACTGAGCGAGATCGCAAAAGATAAAAATAGAGTGCAGCCGGAACGCACCGCATCTGAATTTGAACGCGAGGCTGTGAAAATCGATAATCTTGATCACCGAGGTGTGGCTGGCCGCGTCATAGAGTTCGACGGCACCATGGGTTTGATTATCGGTGGCGGCGGGGCATCATTGACTGCATTCGATGCCGTTAAGGCTCATGGCGGAAAGCCTGCGAACTACTGTGAAATTGGTGGAAATCCTTCCGTTTTAAAAGTAAAAGAACTTACAAAATTGATTCTTTCCAAACCTGGTGTTGAGAAAATTGCAGTCATTATGAATGTGGTCAGCAACACCCGCGTTGATCTTGTTGCCCGGGGCATCATCAAAGGAGTTCTGGAATCCGGCAAAGACCCTGCAGCCACAGTAGCGGTCTTTCGAATACCGGGTGCCTGGGAAGAAGAAGGGTATAAGATTCTTTCAAAATACGGCGTTCAGTTTGGGGATCGAACATGCTCCATCGATGAGGCGGCCCAGCTGGCGGTGAAAAATTTTTCAAAATAAAATTCATTAGAAGTGGTTTCAAAACCGCAGATCAGGTTCAAGGGCCCCGCAGAAGCGGGATTACATGTCTAATCTAAAGAGATTAATGTATGCATCAAGGCGTCCCGCGAATTGAGAGCGGAGCGTACACGTGAGTACGTGAGCATTTCAATTCGCGGGGCAACGCAGCCATTGGGCCTTAGATGGGGTTTTGAAACCACTTATAGAAAGGTTTTGCGTTGGCAATACTAGCTGATGAAAATATACGCGTTATTGTTCAAGGCATCACCGGCCGGGAAGCAAGTACTTTTACAAAGGATATGATGGATTACGGAACACATGTTGTCGCCGGTGTGACACCTGGCAAATTTGGCCAAGCGGTCCACGGTGTTGCTGTTTATGATACGGTCCGCCAGGCCCTCAAGGAGCATCCTGCGGAGGCTTCCGTTGTTTCCGTTCCCCCTGCGCTGGTAAAAGACGCAGTAATTGAGGCGCTGGAAAACGGAATTAAGCTTGTTGTCGTAATATCAGAGCGTGTTCCGCGAAAGGATACCATAGAATTTCTAGAGGTAGCCAATGAAAACAAAGCTCGTGTAATCGGGCCAAATACGCTCGGTTTAATCTCGCCAGAGAAAATAAAGCTGGGAATGGCCGGCGGTCCGGTGAGTGACGTTAAAAAAGCTTATATGCCGGGATTTGTTGGAATTGCATCCCGCAGCGGCGGCATGACCACTGAAGTCGCTAATCTTTTAACGGCTAACGGGATCGGGCAAAGTACCTGTATAGGGATCGGGGGGGATCCAGTAGTAGGCTCGAATTTTCTGGACTTGATACCATTGTTTGAAAATGACCCTGAAACGAAGGTTGTGGTCATTTTCAGCGAACCCGGGGGAGTAATTGAAGAGAAGCTTTCCGAACTTGTGATGGCTGAAAAATTCCAAACTCCCATTATCGCATTTATTGCAGGTCGATTTGTGGATGATATGCCGGGGATTAGATTCGGTCATGCCGCCACAATCGTTGAAGGAGACCGTGGAACCACAAAGAGCAAAATATCGATGTTTAACAAAGCCGGTATTCGGGTGGCCGAGTCATTTTCGGATATTGTGAGGATTGCCAAAGAATATGTGAAACCTTTTTAGGAGCCAAGCGGAAGAGAACTGAACTATGAAGCCTGAAACAGATAAACTGGGACCCATTCGCACTGCACTTTTTGTGCCCGGTAATCGACCCGATCGAGTTGATAAGGCCATTGCCACTGCTGCCGATCGTGTGATTATCGACCTTGAAGATGCGGTGACCGCTAGCCAAAAAGTGGAAACCCGAGCGCTGGTCAGCGATAAGATTATCGCCCATAAAGACCGCGGGGTTCTTGTGCGGATAAACGGGCTTGAAACAGATTTTTTTATGGGCGATCTAAAAGCAGTTGTGGTTAAAGAGCTCGGGGGAATTGTATTACCAAAAACCGAAAATAGTCATCAAGTTGATAAAATACACCGGTTGCTTGTTGATTTCGAGAAGAAGCAAGGATTGAATGCCGGAGGTATTGCAGTTATTTTACTGACAGAATCTGCCTTGGCGATTCAAAATATTTTCCAAATTTTATCTGCCGCGATCGAATTGAATCGGGAATTTTTGGTCGCGTTGGGGGCTGCGGATTATGCCCTGGATATGGGAATTGAAATCACAAAAGACGGCCGTGAACTCATTTATCCCCGCTCGCGCATCGCGGTAGCCTGCCGGGCCGCCGGTATTCCGCCGCCCCTGGATACACCGTTTATGATTGATCTAAAGGATCTAGATTCGCTCAAGAATGATGCCAGAAGGGCTAAGCAGATGGGATTCCAGGGCAAGCTTTGCATCCATCCGAATCAGATTGAACCCTGTCATGTTATTTTCACCCCTAGCAGAGAAGAGATTTCTTTTGCGCAGCGGGTTGTTGATGCTTTTGAAGCCGAAGCAGCTTGCGGTGCGGCAGCCATTCAGGTGGATGGGAAGTTTGTAGACTATCCGGTTGTGGAGCGATCCCGGAGAATTTTACGGCTGGCATCCAGAATCGCCGGGATGTAATTTAAAGGTGATGTATGAATGAATTTATTGACGTTACGATTGATCGGAATAAATGCGTCGGAATAAAAGAATGCGGTCAATGTTCCCGGGTTTGCCCGGTAAATATTTTTGAAAATAAAGCAGATTGGCCGGCTATCATCGCGGAGAATCTGGATGAATGTACCTTGTGCAATCTGTGTTTAAATGAGTGTAATCCCAACGCCATCGTGATCAGAAAATTGTACGAGCGTAAAGAGGGGTAAAATGCTGGTCGTTTAATCTGGGGATCGGAGCTTTAATCTTAATTTTTAATACCGTTGTTGTTTCCGCGGGATAAAATTGCGCGAGTGTACAAGATTTTGGAAAGATTTTGAAACAATATGCAGGAAAAGCTTTGTCGAAAAACCGGACGCTGCCTTCAAAGCCAGTAAAGAGCACGTCCGTAAGGCCGCTGAAGTGGTTTTTCGAAGCTTGCCGAAAAAAGCATGTCAACAGAGAAGGGAAATAACGATGACGAGTGAACTTTTTGAAAAAGGACTCCAAATTCGCCGGGAGGTGCTGGGTGCTGAGCACGTGGATGCTTCCATGTCACAGGCAGACGATTTCAGTCGGCCTTTACAGGAACTCGTTACTGAATACTGCTGGGGTAATGTCTGGGCCCGGCCAGGACTGGACCGAAAAACCCGGAGTTTGCTTAACTTAGCCATGCTCACCGCCCTTAACCGACCTCACGAGGTAAAGCTACACCTAAAAGGCGCTTTAAACAATGGCTGTAGCAAGAACGATATCATGGAGGTTCTCCTCCAGGCCGCCATTTATTGTGGTGTTCCGGCGGCAATGGACAGCCTTCGTGTGGCCAAAGAAATCTTTCAGGAAGTTGAGTTCAAACAAGAGTGAAGTGCTTTTGGTTGGACAGAAATTCGGAGTCAATCCCAGGGTCATGAATGACATCCCCAACGCAGGACTGGAGCCTACTGGAGTTAAATGAAAGCAAAATCTGAAATGCAACCGAGTCTCATTTCGATAAAAATCACTGACCAGATTTTCGGAATTCTCAACAAGATACCTTATATCGCCTTTTATGCGAACACTAGAGGCTGGGCATTTATTTTAAGTTGGGGTCACCGGATCACAGGTTTGCTTTTGGTCCTGTATGTCTGGTTTCATCTAATCACCCTTTCCGCCCTCAGCAGCCCCCAAGACTATGATGCCAAAATGGCATTGTTTTCTTCCCCGTTGATTGTTTTCTTCGAATGGTTGCTTGCGATTCCGGTGATATTTCACGCCGTCAACGGCGGCAGATTAATGCTTTTTGAAATCTACGGCTATCGTGATGATACTGCGATGATTCGATGGTTGTTCTTGGTGTCGGCTGCCTATGTATGTCTTTTAGCTGTTTTTATGCTCCTTGGAAATCAGAGTGCTTCACCAATTTTCTTTTGGCTGACCGTATTTATCATTGCCGTGATTTGTGGATATGCATTCTTGGCAAGAATTTGGCGATTGGGGCATTCGCAGTTCTGGAAATTTCAAAGAGTCAGTGGAGTGTTCCTGCTGGCAATGATACCGGCGCATTTTTTATTTATGCATCTTAATCCAGCAGTGGGCAAGGATTCGGCCGTGATTATTGCCAGGATACAAAACTTTTTTGTCAAAATTGTTGATGTTGCTATGGTTCTGGCCGTTATATACCATGGCGGCTACGGGCTGTTTTCAGTGGGTAAAGACTATATCGTCTCGCGGCGTCTGCAGATTTTGATGACCGTGCTGGTTGCGGTTGTGATGGTTTTGTCTGCCTGGATCGGCCTAAAGGTAATTATTACCATCTAACAAACCCGTTTATGGCATTTATAGGGGCCATCGATTTTAGGGGGGCGAGCACCGCCCTTTTTTTATCAAAAACGCTGTCACCCTATGTTTCAGGATAATTTTCATCATAACGGGATGAGAAATTGCAAGATGGAGTTTGCATATGGCTGCTAAATTCAAGATTTCCTCAACGCTGGACTGCGATGTGCTGGTAATTGGTGCCGGCGGTGCCGGACTGCGTTGTGCCGTCGAAATTCTGGAGCGAAAACCCGGCACAAGAATTATCGCGGTTACCAAAGTTCCGCATTGCCAAAAATCGCATACCAGCACGGCCCAGGGAGGGCTGGCGGCGGTGGACCCGAAGGATCCGGTCGACAAGCCCATCTATCACATGTTTGATACCTGGAAAGGGTCGGATTGTATGGCGGATCAAAATGTGGTCAAAAAGATTGTCGAATCTGCCTGGGAGCAAATCATCTGGTTGGAAAACAAAGGTATGCATTTCAGCCGCAATGAAGATGGCGGGCTCAGTAAAAGAACTTTCGGGGGACACACAGTTAGATTCGGCGAAAGTTCTGCTTATCGCGCCGTTTTTGAAGCGGACAGAACGGGCAAAGGGATTATGGATAGTGTCTGGGGAGAAACGCTGCGCTGCGGGGTTTCATTTGTCAATCAGTCTATTGCAACCGAGCTTTTATTTAAAGACGGTCGCTGCGTCGGCGCTGTACTGTTCCGCGAGCGCAAAGGTGAATTTATTGCGGTTTGCGCGAAAGCCACGGTTTTCGCAACCGGCGGAGACGGCCAGATCTTCCGGGTTACAACCAATTGTCGTCAGAACACCGGCGACGGTCTGGCAATTGTTCTGGATGCAGGATTACCGGTAATGGATCTCGAAGCCGTGCAGTTTCATCCAACCGGAATTGTCGGACCGGGAATTCTTGCCAGCGAAACGTTGCGATCGGTTGGCGGTATTTTGCGCAACAGAGATCTTGAGCCTTTCATGGAAAAATATGCCCCGAAGATGAAAGAACTGGCACCGCGCGATCTTGTCGCCAGGGCCATTGAAACCGAGGTTCAGGAAGGCCGGGGCATAATGAATCCGGATCATAATATCGAACATGTGTGGATCGATCTGAGGCATCTTTCGGATTACGTCCACCAGGTTCAAATACCGGAGGTCACGAGTTTTTTTAAAAAATTTGTGAATATCGATCCGAAAATTGAACTCTGCCCGGTACGTCCAAGCAACCATTACCAGATGGGGGGGATCCCGACCACTGAATTTGGTGAAGTCCAAAACACCAGCGTGGAGATAATCCCTGGACTGTATGCCGTTGGCGAATGCGCTGCGGCCAGTTTTCATGGCTTCAACCGGCTGGGAACCAATTCCATTTTAGAGCTGATCACCATGGGGCGGTTTGTCGGCCAACGGGTAGTTGAATCCCTGGCTGATAAGCTACCGGAGTTGCCCGCAGATACCGGAAAAAAATCTTTTACTTTGTTTTCCGCCTACCTGGATCAAACAGGAAAGGAAAATCTGGAAAAAATCCGCGAGGAATCCAGAGCGCTTATGACCGGAAAAGTTGGCGTGTTCCGCACAGAAGTGGGTCTCAGCGAGGCCATTGAGACCTTAAAAGCGCTGAAAGAACGTGCCGCTAATACCACTTTGGCTTGTAAAAGTCTTAAAATGAATCCAGAGCTCATTCTGCGCTGGGAGTTAGACAATTTATTGTCCATTTCCCTTGTCACGGCTGTTTGCGCGCTGAACAGACAAGAATCCAGAGGCGGCCATGCCCGCAAAGATTTTCCGGAGCGAAAGGATGACTTTAACTATCATACCTTAGCCACTATGACCGAGTTTGCAGAAGTTAATTTGGGAAAACGCTCAGTTGACATGAGCATATTTGAATCCAATTGTGAACATTGCGAACGATTTGGCATTATCGAGAGAAAGTATTAAACGACCCAAACAAATGCTGTCGTTTTGGTGCAGAGATGAAATAAGCGGTTGCTATAGTCAAGGAAAACAAGCATGCAGAAAACCTATGAGATCGTCTTAAAAATTCGGCGTTATGATCCGGACAACAAAAGATCCTGGATCCAGAGCTATCAATTAGAAACCGGTAGAATTCTTCGGTTTACCGACCTGTTTCGAAAAATCAACAAAGAGTTGGATCCGACCCTGGCCTGGAATTCATCCTGTGAGCATGGGCAATGCGGTACCTGTTCGGTGAAAATTAACGGCAAACCAATGCTCGCCTGCGAGCTGTTGGTGGAAAATGCAGTTGCATATTTTGAGACAACCGAATTTTTGATTGAGCCGCTTACGATTGCGCCTGTGGTTCGGGATTTGATTGTAGATTTCGACAAAGCCTACGAGCGGGTCCATAAAATTAAGCCGTATATCATCGATCCTGTTGAAAATCCGAACTCTGGAAATGAATATAAAATTTCTCCACGTCATCTGGAGCGCTATGTTGATGCAACCCGCTGTATTAATTGCTTCTGCTGTGCAACTGCTTGTATCAGCAGCCATCATAATTTTCTGGGACCAAACGCCATAATAGCCAGTATTGTGCGACTGATGGATTTACGCGAGCAGGCCAAAAGTGAAAGAAAAAGATTGCTGTACAGTGAAGAAGGGGTTTATCGGTGTCACACATCCAAAGCATGTTCTTTTGTCTGCCCGAAAGAAATCGATGTAGCTCATTTTATCGCTTTAGCAAAAAGCGGCGAGGTTGAATCCGACGCCTAATGCTGACAAATGAAGTTAGGATTTGTTATGGGATCTATATTTCATTAGCTACCTCAATTAAATTATGATCTGGGTCTCTAAAGTAAAATGAACGTATTGGGCCATTTGCTCCTGTCCTTTTTACCGGACCCTCAATTATTTCAACTCCACAACTCTTTACATGAGCCATTGCATCGTTAAGTGGCGTTTGTGTTATAAAGCATAAATCTGCGGAGCCAGGCATGGGTTTACTCGCTTTGGGTTCAAATTCTTTTCCGAGCTCATGGAGATTGATTTTTTGACTTCCGCATTTCAAAGCTACTCGACCGTTACCAAACACCTCTTTTTTCATACCCATCACTGCCACATAAAAGGATGTTGTTATTTCAAAATCCTTAACAGTTAATACCAAGTGATCAAGCTTGCTTATTTCCATGTGATTTAATTTG
>CBDUUO010000072.1:0-10512 GCA_965370395.1 uncultured bacterium | reverse complement strand
TTACCAGCCAGCCTGTTTTTTAAGAGACCTCAGGGTCAGCACCAGGCAGGCCTTCAACGTGGCATTCACGTTGTCACCGGTAATGGCACTGGCGGCAAAGGAGGGCACTTTGAGCTGGTGATTGTAGGCCTTTTCCATTTCTTTAACCGACATCAACGGAACCCCGTCAGCGGCGAGGTCGCGCTTATTGTACTGAAAGACAAGGGGTATTTTCATGATGTTTAAGCCGTAATTCTTGAGATTTAAGGCAAGGTCTTTTAGGGAAAGGATGTTTTTTTCATGACGGACATTAAGGGAATCGGCAACAAAGACAAGGCCGTCGACGCCTTTTAAAACCAGTTTGCGGGTGGAGCTGTATTTTACCTGGCCCGGTACCGTATATAACTGAACCCGCACATCACAGCCTTTAATTTTACCCACACCCATGGGAACAAAATCAAAAAAGAGTGTCAGATCTCCTTTGGTTTTAATGGAGACCATTTCATCGGACATTAATGGTCGGCTATTTTTAAAAATATATTGCAGGTTTGATGTTTTACCGCCTCTACCCGGGCCGTAGTACACGATTTTGCATTCAACTTCCCGCTTTTTTAGATTAATAATTGCCATTGTTAAATGATTATAAAAAGTTGTAGAGACAGTGTCAATCTGAAGAAGTATTATCCAATAATTTCAAATCATTATAAAAATTTATAGTTTTCAGCCAATTTGGATCGCACCTATAAGACTGCATCGGATTGGCTGCGAACGTTTTCGCTTACCCGGGGTACTGACTGGACGAGTATCAAAATGAAACCAAATGTTCAGATTCATTGAAAATAGAGCCCATCATATTATTATTGGCATTTCAGTTCTAAATCTTGAATGCGAAATGAAATTACACTGACGTGTTTGGCGGCCCATGCCCATGAAAATAGCGGCAGCGGGAAGGGCAGGTGGATTTCGTTGCGGATTAGGTCCCCTATAAATATAAGTTACGGGGGGTTAAAACCCCCGGCTTGTTACAGTTTCGGGATGCTTGGAAAAAAACGCGGCAGCAATAGGGTGAATTATCTCAGAGGTCATGCCGCCCGACAGGCTATTTTTTATAATCAGCGCTTCTGGACGCCGGGACATCGGTTTCGACCGCCTGTTCGTCGCCGATTTTCAGTGATTTGTCAATAATTTCAATGGCCTCATCGATTTGTTCTTCGGTGATGATCAGCGGCGGCGCAATCACCAGGGTGTCATACCAGGCGGCCATATACACCCCCTGTTTCATGGCATCACCGGCAATTTGAGCCGTCATCAACGTTTTGCCGCTGAGTTTGTCAGCTTTATAGTCAAAAGGTTCTTTTGTTTTGCGGTTTTTCACAATTTCAAGCGCCCAGAAATGTCCGATGCCGCGAACATCACCGACACAAATGTGCTTATCACCCAATTCATAAAGTTTTTTCTCCAGATGCTGACTGGCTTTCTGGGGCAAGCCGGATTTAAATAATTTATCATATTCCGCAATTGCCGCAGGAATGGCGGATGCTGCCAGTGGATGATAGGCATAGGTATGCCCATGACAGAAGAGTTCTTTTTCGAAGTATTCGGCAACCTTATCCGATGAAACGGTAATACCGACCGGGGTGTAGGCTGCCGTTGATCCTTTTGCGGTGGTCAGGAGGTCCGGTTCAACGTCCCAGTTCTCCAGTGCAAAGGTTTTGCCGGTGCGAAACCAGCCCGACATGACCTCATCGGCGATCAGAAGGACGTCGTTTTCATCACAGATTTGCCGCAGTATGGGGAAGTATTCCGGCGGGGGCACGATTCGTCCGTTGGTACCCACAACCGGCTCGACAATCATGGCCGCCACGTTGCCTTCTTCTTTGATCATATAATCAAGGTAGCGCGCACATTGAACCTTACAATCCGGATAGGCCAGGTCAAAAGGGCATCGATAGCAGTAATTGTCCGGCGCAAAACACACCCCGTCAACCACGCAACGCGCCTGCTCGGCAAACCAGCGCCGTGGATCTCCGGTAAATGCCGCGCCGGCTGCCGTAGCACCATGGTAAGAATGATACCGGGAGATGACTTTATAGGCAGGTGCCCTTGACTGTCTGACCATTTTTAAAGCAGCTTCGTTTGCTTCCGTACCGCTGGTTGAAAAAAAGAATTTGTTCAAGTTCTTGGGCATAACCGCCCGCAGTGCCTAAACGGCTTCAATGGCGGCTTCATTGGCAAAACCGGGTGCCACATAAGCCAGCTTTTCGGCCTGTTTGGTGATGGCCTCGATGATGGCTTTGTTTTTATGACCCAGGTTGGAACACATGAGCTGGGAGGAAAAATCAATATAGGATTTTCCTTTATCATCGTAAAAATAGACGCCCTCCGCATCCGTTATGAGCAGCGGAGTTGTCCAGGCACTTTGGCGATTCCAGGTGCCATAGGTGTGATCCGTCAACGCTTTAATTTTTGCGACAGCTTGACTCATTTTGCCTACTCCTTTTTGATATGGGTTTGCCGTGCATATCGCCCCGCTAAAGGGAGGGGGGCTGTTAAATTCGCCTGAGGGTCCCTTCTGCAGGGCTTGCCGGTTGATTAGAAATGATTTCTAGTCGGATCAGGCTGAGTGGTCCATCATCCACCAGCCGCTTTGGCTACATCTCCTTGAGCTTATTGAGATGGGCGGTATGTTTTTTTCCGACGGTCTTTAAGGCGCGCGCAACCTCAGGCTGGGCTTTGATTTTTGCTGCGGCTTCGGTGTAGTAGCGAACTGCTCTCTCTTCCAGGCGGCGCGCCGCATCCACTGCTTCGGAAGCGCCCATCGAATCGGCGCCTTCACATTCTTCACAAAATGGCGCACGGATGAAATCTTTGATCGGTTCCAGGATCATTTCGGTCACATTTTCGCGGCGGGTTCGCTGAACGGATTTGACATTTTTGTTGATGGCCGCTGCAAATTCTTCAAACATTTGTTTATGATCCGCGCAGGCCGGGTTCTCCGCCACGGTTTTGTAAAAACCCAGATCCTGTAACTCCAGTTCTTCCGCAAAATTGAGTATACTCCCAAAATTTTCTAAGGGCATGTTTTTCTCCCATTCATAAAGCGTTGCTTCTTTTTTTACTTATATCTGTGATAAAAGTTATATGAGTTGTGGAGTTTTCTCGATTTTGGATTTTGGAATTTGGATTGCGGATTAAAACTGCAAAAAGTTGATGCCCGGCAATTGGGTCGGACATTAAATCCAAAATCCGAAATCTAAAATCCAAAATATAGATAGCTCCATTACTCCATAAATTGACACTTTGTTGATCACCCGCGAGATTTAAACAAGGCTGCCTTGCTGCAATTAGAACCATCTCTGGATGACTACTTTAGTATCCGTAAAAAAGTTAAAAATCTCCTGGCCGTGTGCCTTGGTGTCGCCAAACATCGAACTGCCGGCACCGCCAAACGGGAAAAAGCTCATGGGTGCCGCGATACCGATATTGATACCCACCATGCTCGGTAGGACGCGATACTTGAATTCGCGGGCGGTTGCCCCGTTACTGGTATAAATGCAGGTAGCGTTGGCAAAACCGCGGGTATTGATCAAGTCAATGACTTCATCCAGATCTTTGGCTCGAACCACACTGACCACCGGGCCGAATATCTCTTCTTTGGCGATGGTCATATCAGGTTTGACATTGTCAAATAATGTCGGCCCGACAAAAAATCCATTGGGATATTCATCGACTTTAAAATCGCGCCCGTCCATAACCAGATCCGCGCCTTCTTCAATACCTTTTTCGATGTAGCCTAACACTTTTTCTTTATGAGCAGCTGTTGCCAGAGGTCCCATGGCAGACTGTTCGTCCAGACCGTTGCTGACTTTCATAACCTTGGCCGCAGATGAAAATTTTTCAACGAGTTCGTCGGCAACGTCTCCCACCGGCACCAGCACCGATCCGGACAGGCAGCGCTGCCCCGTACATCCGTAAAACGAAGTGATCAGGGAGGGCATGGACGCTTCCAGATTGGCATCCGGCATGACCGCCACGATGTTTTTGGCTCCACCCAGCGCCTGAACGCGCTTGCCGGTTTCACCGCAGCGCTGGTAAATATATTTTGCTGTGGGTGTGGATCCCACAAAAGAGATGCCTTCAATGTCCGGGTGATCCAGCAAACCATTAACCACGTCGCGGGAGCCGTGGACCATGTTGACGACGCCTTCGGGAAAACCGACCTCATCGAGGACTTCAAAGATTTTGGTTTGGGTCATGGGGACCTGTTCGGATGGCTTGACAATAAAGGTGTTACCGCAGACAAGGGCATAGGGCAGAAACCACCAGGCCACCATACCCGGGAAATTGTACGGAACGATGGCAGCGAAAACTCCCAATGGCTGGCGATACCCCATACAGTCAATATCCTTGGCGATGTCTTCCAGGGTGTATCCCGTCATCAAGGTGGTCACTCCGGTGGCGTGTTCAACGTTTTCGATCATACGCCGGACTTCGCCGCGCGCCTCGTCGATGCACTTGCCCTGCTCGGTGGTCAGAACCCGAGCGATTTCTTCAAAATTTTCTTCAAAGGCATCTTTGAGCCTGAACAAATAACGGGCACGCGTCAGCGGCGGCGTGGTGCGCCATTCCCAGTAAGCGTCTTTGGCTGCTTTGACCGCCTTGTCAACGTCTTCAGTGGTTCCGTAGGCGACCTGGGCGATTTTTTCTCCCTGGGCCGGGTTCCATACGTCCCCAATCGTTTTCGAGTTGGATTCCACCCATTCACCGTTGATGTAGTTTTTCATTAATGGCAGTGACATACCGTGTCCTCCTTTGCTGATTTCTTATATTTGCATAAGGATTATTTTTGTCGATTTAAAAACGCAAGCCATATGGTTAAACCTTTAATTTGTCTTAATATCAATTTTAAGCAACTTTAGGCAAATCCTAATTTATTGTCAAGAGAAGGTTTTTATAATTACGCGAAAAATACAATTTTTTATTTATATTTATGCGATAAAAGAAAATATTTTTATAAAAAACTGCTAATTCAGTAAATATTCGATTGCATTTTTAATAGGGTCATGTTAGGGAATCACCAAAGACAAATACCGCTTTCAGGGAGGTCTGATGAAGAAAGGGACTGCAACAAACAGAAAAAAAAACATTGATCATGTCGATTGTCAGATGATCCGCCTGCTGCAAGAAGACGGTCGCATACCAAATACCGAAATTGCCAAGAAGCTGGGGGTGTCAGAGGCGACGGTCCGCAGCCGTTTAAATCGCCTGATTGAAGAAGAATACATACAGATTGTTGCTGTCAGCAACCCGATGAAGCTGGGTTTTGAAATTGTCGGTATTCTTAGAATTGATGTGGATATCACCAAAATTAAGAGTGTTACGAATGAACTGATGAAACTCAAAGAGATCTGGTTTATTGTTCATGCCACGGGTGGTTCGGACATTTATACTGAGTTTGTGGCCAAGTCTCTGGACGAACTCAATGATTTAATCTTTAATAGAATTTACACAATAGACGGTGTGGTAAAGACAGAGACATCCTTAATCCTAGAGTATATTAAAAGACGTTATGATTGGGGCACGGCCGTAGACTAGAACGAAACCGGCTCCTTAATTTGATGCTTCGGTTTTATCAGCACTCCATTCAGACGGGCATTCACGGGCCAGCTTGTCTATTTGCCGGTCAAGATCATCCATCAATGCATTCAGCTCTTTGACTTTAGGGTCAACTCTAAATCTTATCGTCCTCGTAATCGTGAATCGGTTCCGTGTCGAGAACAGCCCCCAGGCCTCGGGAGGTCATGCGACCCGTCGGCACCGTAGCCTCGGATATGCGGGCACAGGCATAGCAGTCACCGATGGACTCGATCATGAAGGCCAGATAACCGGCCAGCATACCGAATGTACCGCCAAGCTTTTTTCAAATTTACAATAAAAAATGAATCATTATGAGAAATTAAAGCTATTATCAATTGACAATTTTCACCGAAAGGCATAAGCTTTTGATTTTGTTCAACAAATCATACCGTGCGATTCGCCAGATGAAAATTTCGTGTAAATCCAAAGGCCGATTACCTCAACAGGCCAAATGTCACTCAATTCAGGTACGAAACGATATACCACACGCAAGGAGGAATAATAGTGAGTAATTTTGATAAATTTAAGGAAATGGACAAAGGGCTTGACCTGGCCCAGGCCATTGCCGAAGCGGATCGCTGCCTGCTTTGCCATGACGCCCCCTGCTCCGAAGGATGTCCTGCCGATACTAAACCAGCTGAATTTATCCGCAAACTCCGTTTTAAAAATGTGACCGGCGCCATTCGCACCATAAAAGCAAACAACATTTTGGGAGGCGCCTGTGGGGTTCTTTGTCCGACTTCGCAACTCTGCGAGGAAAAGTGCAGCGCGATGTTTAAGTCACAGAATCGCCCGGAAGGCGCTGACCGTCCCATCCAGATCGGTAAAATCCAGCGGTTTCTGATTGAACATTCATGGGAAAGGGGTTTCAAGGTATTTGAAAAGCCTGAAACCCGATCCGAAAAAATTGCGGTGGTGGGATCCGGTCCGGGAGGATTGAGCTGTGCGGCCGAACTGGCCAAAGACGGCTATCAGGTGACGGTTTTTGAGGCAAGACCGGAACCCGGCGGAGTTTTGCGTTATGGAGTTGTCTCCTACCGTTTCGATCTGAACTTTCTTGAACATGAAATGGCGGATGTTAAAGCACTGGGCGTTAAATTTCAATACGACACACCGATTGACAGCAAAAATGGCGCTGAAAAACTATTAAAAGATGGTTTTGATGCCGTATTTCTGGCACCCGGTCTGTGGGATGCGGCCACGATTAAGCCGGCCGGAAAGGAAATCGAGGGTTTGTTTTCTTCGGTAGACTATCTGGCGGCACTGCGTGACGGACGCTTTGAGGAAATTGAAAAGAAAATCAAGGGCAAAACCGTTGCGGTCATCGGCGGCGGATCGGTGGCTATGGATTGCATTGAATCTCTGTCAGACTGGATACTAAAGATGTCTATCTGATCTACCGGCGGTCTTATTGCCAGATGCCGGCTGAACCTGACGAGCGCATCGAAGCCCAGGAAGCCGGGGTCCATTTTCTACTGCTGAATCAGCCGGTGGATTATGTGACCGATAAAAAGAATCGGCTCAAGGGATTGAAACTGGTCCGCACCCGTTTGGGAGAGCCTGACGCGTCCGGCAGAAGAAGACCGGAAGAAATCAAGGGCTCTGAATGGATGATGGATGCCGATGTGGTCATTGAGGCCATTGGTAATAAAGCGCCGGATGAGTCTTGCGAGTGGTATCCCAATGTCAAAGTCGATGACAAAAAGCTCATCAAAACGGATCCGGAGACCGGCCAAACCTCGGTTGCCGGAATTTTTGCCGGTGGTGATATTGTTCGCGGTCCGGCCCTTGTGGTTCAGGCGGTTCAGGACGGCAAAGTGGCCGCCCGGGCGATTAAAGAGTACCTTGGAAAATAATTACCTAAAGATTCTTTCTGTTTTTTATGACAAAAATTTTTATCTAGATGCACCTTATTATTGTAGGTAATAAATCCGAATATCGAAATTCGAAATTCGAAACAATCTCGAAGGACAAAAATTCAAATGACCAAAACAAGTTGTCAACTGTATGGTTGCCTAATTTTGGATTTATTTTGAACATTAGAAAATTCGAATTTAGGATTTGTTTCGGACTTCGGATTTCGTGCTTCGAAATTCCGGTTTATCCGGGTTAGGAGGCAATATCGTGGTTAACAACCTTGATTTATCCGTCGATTTTTGCGGGGTAAAGTTTAAAAATCCGTTTCTGCTCTCATCTTCACCGGTTTCCAACAGTGCCGAGATGGTCGCCCGCTGTTTTGATGCCGGCTGGAGCGGGGTGGTATTTAAAACCCTGAATTCCGATCGGCTGCCGATCATCCATCCGTCACCCCGGATGCACTGCGTTCATTACGGCAGCAAAAAGGCAATGGCGGTGCAGAATGTCGAGATGATTTCCGATCGCCCCTTGAAGGACAACCTGGCGGAATTTTTGTATTTAAAGAAAAATTACCCGGATCATCCCATTATCGCCAGCATTATGGGGTTTTTCACCGATGAATGGGCCTATCTGGCCAAAGCGGCCGAAGACAACGGGGCCGATATACTGGAGCTTAATTTTTCCTGTCCCCACATGTGCATCGAGGGAGCCGGTCATAAGGTCGGGCAGGCTTTCAAGCTGCTCGAAGGGTTTACCGCAGCGGTCAAGGATGTGGTATCCATTCCGGTGATGGCCAAAATGACACCCAACATTACGGACATGAATGAACCGGCCATGTACGCTAAAAACGGGGGTGCGGACGCCATCTCCGCCATCAATACCGTGCGGGGCATTTCTTCAGTCGGTCTGGATGATTTTGTTCCCACACCCAATGTTTTCGGAAAAGGTGCCATCAGCGGGACCTCGGGGCCGGCTGTGCGGCCGATCGGATTGAATTTCATCGCCTCCATGGCCCAGAATGACCAGCTGAATCTGCCGCTTTCCGGCATCGGTGGAATCGAGACCTGGATTGATACCCTTGAATACATCTTGCTGGGCGCCTCAACGATTCAGGTGACCACCGGAATCATGCACTACGGCTATCGAATCGTTGAAGACATGATCGAAGGTCTTTCCGATTTCATGGCTGAACGCGGAATTAAGTCGGTTTCGGATTTGGTGGGCAAAGCGTTGCCGAACCTCCACGAAACCGAGGCCTTTGATTTGGAGCGTCAGGGAATTACCCAGTATGATTTGGATAAGTGCATCGGCTGCGGGCAGTGCTATATCGTCTGTCAGGATTCTGCCGGGCAGGCGATTGAATGGGATGCGGAAAGCCGGCGGCCGGAATTGATCGAAGACAAATGCTTAAGCTGTATGCTGTGCAAATTCGTCTGCCCGGTTCCGGATCTGATTTCCTACAAGGAAATGCCGCAGGATTGGAAACGTCAGGAAACTGCGGTTATGGACAAAAATATGGAGAAAGACATTAAACTAGAGCCATTTACAAAGGAGGGTCCAGATGAGTGTGTTATTTAAAGGAGGTACAATCGTTAATGCCACCGGTCGTTATGTGGCCGACGTTTTTGCAGATGGCGACCAAATTAAAGTGATCGGGACCGATTTGGACAACCCGGCGGATGAAGTGGTCGATGCCAAGGGACACTATATTCTTCCCGGTGCCATTGACCCGCATACCCACCTCTGCATGCCGTTTATGGGAACCTATGCCCAGGACGACTATGAAACCGGCACCATTGCAGCGGCCTGCGGCGGTGTGACCTGTGTGGTGGATTTTGACCTGCAGCAAAAGGGAGAAACCCTGCTGGAAGCCCTGGAACGCAAAAAAGCCCTGGCCGAAGGGAAAGTTGCGGTTGACTATTCCCTGCATCCGGCCGTCATGGATCCCCGGCCGGAAGTCATCGAGGAAGTCAAAAAAGCCTGTCTGGACTACGGCACCCCCAGTTTTAAAATTTTTATGGTCTATGACTTCCGGGTGAATGATGCCACCATGATTAAGCTTTTGGAACAGACCAAACAACATGGCGGCCTGGTACAGGTGCATGCTGAAAATGTTCACATTATTGATCACATGAACGCGGTTCTGGAAAAAGAGGGCAAACTGGAGCCCTATTACCATGCGATCAGCCGGCCGAATCTGGCTGAGGAAGAAGCCATCTACCGGGCGTCTAAAATGGTTGAGATGACCGGATCACGAATTTACATTGTGCATCTGTCATCAAAAGAAGGTCTCTGGATTGTTAAAGCGGCCCGCGACCGGGGCGTTAATGTTTATGCCGAGACCTGTCCGCAGTATCTCTTACTGGATGAAGAGCGTTACAAGGAACCGGATTGGAACGGCGCCAAGTATGTGATGTCACCGCCGCTGAGAACCAAGGAAAGCAACGCAGCCCTGTGGGAAGGCTTGCGGGGCGGCGATCTGCAGGTCGTTGCCACCGACCATTGTCCCTTTGACTTTAACGGCAAAAAAGATATGAACGGCAAAGACGACTACAAAAAAATTCCGAATGGCGCTCCGGGAATCGAAACGCTGTTAATCATGCTTCATTCAGAAGGTGTGGCCAAAGGGCGCATCACGCTTGAGAAGATGGTGGACGTGCTTTCATGCGGTACGGCCCGCATGTTCGGTCTCAAAGACAAAGGTGAAATCGTTGTCGGCAAGGATGCCGATATTGTGGTCTTTGATCCGGATCAGAAATTTACCGTCACCAACAGCAAACTCCATATGAACGTTGACTATACCCCCTATGAGGGATTCGAGGTCACCGGTATGCCGAAAGCGGTCTATGCGCGCGGCAAAAAAGTGTCGCAATGGAACGGCGATCAGATGGAGTTTGTCGGTGAGATCGGCCGCGGGAGGTTTATCAAGCGGGAACCCTTTGAACCCTTTTAAAATTGGTTTCAAAACCATTTTGGTGAGACGCATTTCACTCTTTAAATTCACGCCGATACGCCTTGCCGGATCCCATCATCACGCTT